>JAGWZR010000025.1 GCA_018968795.1 Planctomycetota bacterium
GGGGACAATGTGAAGGTAGTGGTGGAGTTGTTGACGGCGGTGGCAATGGATGAGGGGTTGAGATTTGCAATTCGAGAAGGTGGAAAAACTGTCGGCGCTGGCGTCGTTACTAAAATTATTGCATAAATTACTTTTTAATATTGATTTTGTTTAAATATGTGATATTATCAAGCTCTTTTGCGCTGGTTTCTTTATTGGAGTGTTATGGTGTTGGATCATAAAATAAGAATAAGGATGGAGGCTTACGATCATAAGATACTAGATCAATCGGCTTTGGAGGTCGTGGAAACAGCAAAACGTACTGGGGCAAAGGTGTTTGGCCCAGTTCCTCTGCCTACCCGTATTGAAAGATACACGGTGCTGAGATCGCCACATGTTGACAAAAAATCTAGAGAACAATTTGAAATAAGGACACATAAAAGGTTAATTGACATTGTTGATCCTACAGCAAAGACTATGGATGCGCTGAATAAAATAAATATGCCGGCAGGCATAGAAATCAAAATAAAAGCTTAAATTAAGAAACGTAAACATTCTTGTGGATTGAGGTGAAAGTGGCATGTTAAGTGGATTTCTTGGGAAGAAAATTGGGATGACGCAAATTTACACTGATGATGGGTGTTTACTCCCGATAACCCTAATTCAAGCCGGGCCGTGCAGTGTGATGCAAATAAAAACTGTAGAAAATGATGGCTATTCCTCAATTAAGTTGGGATTTGATGATAAGAAAAAGAAAAATGCAACAAAACAAGAAATTGGAAGTGCGGCAAAGGTTTCGCAGGAGCCGAAAAGGTTCGTAAGGGAAGTGAAGCCTGATGCTGGTGCGGATATTAAATTAGGACAAAGCATTACCGTAGATATATTCACTGATGTCAAACAGGTGGATGTGGTTGGAATGACTAAGGGGAAGGGATTTGCAGGTGTGATGAAGAGATGGAATTTTAAGGGTGGCGCACAAACCCATGGGTCTACACGGCATAGACCGCCTGGTTCGATTGGTTCCAACACCGACCCTGGAAGGGTAATCAGGGGGAAAAAAATGGCTGGAAGGCTCGGTGTCGAACGCGTAACGATAAAGAATATTGATGTAGTGAAGATTGATAAAGACAGGAATTTATTATTTGTTAGAGGTGCGATTCCTGGACATAAAGGAAGTTATCTTATATTAAATAAAAGCAGAGTGAAAAGGATAGGTAAATAAAAGTTATGGAAATACCTGTATATAGCAAAGAGGGAGAAAAAGTAGATAACTTACAGTTGGACGATAAGAAGTTCGGCGGGCCTATTCATAAGAAGTTGCTGAGAGATGCGGTCATCATGTACGAAGCAAACAAGAGACAGGGGACAGCTTCTACAAAAACAAAAGGTGAAGTTGCAGGTGGTGGAAGAAAACCATGGGCGCAAAAGCATACAGGTAGGGCAAGGGCTGGTAGTATTCGTTCACCGCTATGGAAAGGTGGTGGTGTGTCGCATGGTCCAAAGCCAAGAGACTATTCATTCTCAATTCCTAAAAAAGCAAAAAAAGTAGCTCTTCTTTCTGCGCTAGCTGCAAAGGCTCGAGATAACGAGTTAATTGTAGTGGAAGATTTGAATTTTGATATTCCAAAAACCAAACAAATGGTTGGGCTTTTAAAAGCCCTCAGAATAGACGGTAGTAGTTGCTTAATAGTTTTGCCAAAGGCAAATGAGACAGTTTGGAAGTCAGCCAGGAATATTTCTTCTGTGAAAGTAATGGTTGGCGCAGCGCTAAATGCATATGAAGTTCTTAGACCAGAAAAAATATTACTAACGAAAGAAGTATTGAGTAATATAGGATAGGGGTTGTGTACCACATGAATAAATACCGTATAATAAAGAGGCCTTTGCGGACAGAAAAAAGTGTTGCGGATGGGGAAAAAACAAACGCGTATCATTTTGAAGTTGATTTAAAAGCAAATAAAATTCAGATCAAAGAAGCTATAGAAAAATCCTTTAATGTAAAAGTTCTTGATGTTCGGACGCAAGTTAAAAAGGGCAAAACGAGGCGAGTTAGATTTGAGTTGGGTAGGACAAAAAACTGGAAGAAGGCCGTTGTTAGACTGAAAGAAGGTAATACTATAGATCTCGGCTATTAAGGAATTGAGAAAGAGGAATATATAATTTATGGGTATTATTTATTATAAACCGACAACTCCGGGGCGTAGACTTGCAAGCGTTTCCGATTTTTCTGAAATAACAAGGACAAAACCTGAAAAATCATTGTTGGAACCTTTAAGAAAAACGGGTGGTAGAAACTCAGAGGGTAAAATAACGGCAGAACATATAGGCGGAGGAAGTAGGAGACATTATAGAATTATTGATTTTAAGCGCAGGAAAGATAATGTTCCAGCAAAAGTTGCTAGTATAGAATACGATCCCAATCGATCTGCGCGTATTGCTTTGTTACATTATGCAGACGGTGAGAAGAGATATATTCTTGCCCCCGACAAGTTGCAGGTTGGTCAGGCGGTAATGTCTGGTGAAAAAGTAGATCCCGAAATAGGTAATTGTATGCTACTTAAAAATATTCCTTTGGGTTTGGATATACACAATGTTGAATTATGTGTAGGTCAGGGTGGACAATTAGTGCGTTCAGCGGGTGGGATGGCTAAATTGCTGGCTAAAGAAGGAAACTATGCGCATATTGTACTGCCATCTGGAGAAGTAAGAAAAGTATTTGAAGGTTGTAGGGCGACTATAGGGCAACTTGGGAATGTAGATCATAGTAATATCAGATTGGGAAAAGCAGGGAGAAACCGCTGGAAGGGAATAAGGCCTCACGTAAGGGGAGTTGCGCAAAATCCAGTGGCCCATCCATTAGGCGGTGGAGAAGGTAGAAGTGGCGGTGGAAGACATCCATGTTCTAGAACAGGTTTGCTGGCAAAAGGTGGAAAAACAAGGAAAAAGAAGTCGCTAAGTAATAAGTTTATTATTCGCAGAAGAAGGATTGGAGCGCGGGGTAATTTATAGAATAAATAGGTATCAGGAGAGGTTATGAGTCGTTCAATTAAAAAAGGACCATATGTTGATAGTAAGGTGATGAAGAAGGTATTAAAACAAAAAGAAACAGGAAGCAATGAACCTGTAAAAACATGGTCTAGAAGCTGTACGATTGTGCCAGAATTTGTATCGCACACTTTTATGATTCATAACGGTAAAATATTCCAGAAACTTTTTGTTACGGATGATATGGTTGGGCACAAGCTTGGAGAGTTTGCGCCAACACGAACTTTTCGAGCGCATGGGGGCGTAAAGAAGAAAGAAACCCCGCATGGTTAATAAGTTGCGGTTACTTTGAATATCGGACTGAAAGGTTTTTAGATCATGGAATTTAAATCTTGTTATAAGTATGCTAAGATATCGCCTAGAAAGGCGCGTTATGTAATGGATCTCGTCCGGGGAAAATCCGTGAATGATGCATTAAGAATTTTGAGAGTAACTCATAAACGGGCGTCGTACATGATTGATAAAGCGATACGGGCTGCGATAGCTGCCGCAAATGAAAATTTAGATGTCGATGTTGATTCGTTGTATGTAGCACAAGCATTGGTGGATTGCGGACCAAGTAGAAAATGGCAACGTCCAAGACCTCGTGGCGTTTCAGCGCGTATCCTGAAACGTACAAGTCATATTACGGTTGTATTATCCGAAAAAGCTAAAGGTGTAAGTGCTAAAGATAAATGAGGAGATAAAATGGGTCAAAAGGTTTGCCCAATAGGTTTAAGATTAGGTATTACACAAGGGTGGAAGTCGCTTTGGTATGCAGACAAGAAATCTTTCGGTGCATTACTTGTGGAAGACCAGAAGATACGAAAGATAATTAAAAAAAATTATGGTTTTGCCGGTATTCCAACAATAGAAATAGAAAGAACGCGACAAGATGCAAAAATAACACTGCATACTGCGCGTCCTGGTTTGATCATCGGTCGAAAAGGCGCTGAGGTAGATAAACTTAAAGAAGAGATACAAAAACTTATAGGTCGTGAAGTTATTATAAAAATAAAAGAGATTAATAAACCTGAGTTATATGCGCAACTCGTTGCTGAAAGTATAGCAGAACAATTAGAAAAGCGTGCGGCTTTTAGAAGAACGATGAAAAAGGCAATGGATGCATCAATAGATGCCGGTGCTAAAGGCGTAAAAATGCGGGTTGCTGGTAGATTGGGTGGGGCGGAAATTGCGAGAGCTGAAAAAATGACATCTGGGAGCGTTCCTTTGCACACGTTAAGAGCGGATATTGATTATGGTTTTGCAGAGGCTAAAACAACGTATGGTGTGATTGGGGTAAAGGTGTGGATTTACAAAGGATTAGTAAGTAACGAAAAGGAGAAGAAGATATATGCGCCTGATGCCGAAGAGGGTGAAGTTCAGGAAGTCGCAAAGGCAGAAAATTAAAGGAAACGCTACACGGTGTAATACGGTAGCGTTTGGAGAGTTTGGTTTACAGTCTTTGGAACCCGGATGGATAACTGCCCAGCAACTCGAGGCCGGAAGGGTGTCTGCTTCACACTATCTTCCAAGAGAGGGGAAATTAACAATAAGGGTTTTCCCGCACAAGCCTGTTACATCAAAGCCTATCGAAACACGTATGGGTAAAGGCAAAGGCGAACCTGAATTTTGGGTTGCCGTTGTAAAGCCTGGAACTATTCTCTATGAGCTTAGTGGTATTAACGAGGAAATAGCGCGGCAAACATTTAATAGAATAGCTCATAAAATGCCGGTTAAGGTAAGGTTTGTACAAAGGAGAAAGACAGTTTGAAGGCTAGTGAAATTAGAGTTAAATCGAGGCAGGAAATTTTAGATGAAATTGACGCGTGCAGGCGAGAGTTGCAAAATGTTCGATTCCAATGGCAGGCAGGTGAAACTCGCAATCCGGCACAAAGAAGAAGCATTCGAAGAAATATTGCAAGGTTGGAAACCATTCTTAGGGAGATGGATTTGGGTATCGATAGAACATCTCAAGACAAAGGAGTAAATTAAAGAATGATCATTGAAAGCAAAAGAGGTAGAAAAAGAAAGATTGTTGGAATGGTTATAGGAAATAAGATGCAAAAGACAATAGTTGTTGAAGTCATGCGTCTTGTGAAACATCCGATGTATGGCAAGTATAGAAAAAGGTCTTCAATATACAAAGCACACGATGAAAACGGTCAGGCAAAGGTGGGTGATAAGGTCGAGATTGTCGAAACGAGACCGCTGAGTAAAACAAAAACTACAAAATTAGTTCGAATCATTGAAAAAGCGAAAAGCTAAATACTAGACGGAGTTTCTAAAAATGATAATGGAACAAACAAAGTTAGATATTGCAGATAATAGCGGGGCTAAAAGTGCAAAATGTATAAAGGTTTTAGGTGGGTCTCGCAGAAAATATGCAACGGTAGGCGATATAATTGTAGCTGCGGTAAAGAAAGCGATTCCTGATGGAATTGTGAAAAAAGGAGAGGTTGTAAAAGGGGTTGTTGTGCGTACGAAAAAAAATATTCGCAGAGACGACGGGTCATATCTAAAATTCGACAAGAATGCGATTGTCATTATTGATAATGATGGTAATCCGAAGGGATCCCGTATATTTGGTGCGGTTGCTCGAGAATTAAGGCAAAAGAATTTTATGAAGATAATATCCTTGGCTGCAGAAGTAGTATAAGTGGTTAGATAAAACGGTAAATAATGCTTTGGAGATAGGTATGCATGTTTGTAAAAATGATTTAGTTGCTGTAATGGCTGGTAATAAGTCTGGCAAAACCGGGAAGATAGTAAAAGTCTTGCGAGATAGTAATCGGGTTGTAATAAAAGGCGTGAATTTGGTTTATAAGCATACCAAGCCAAGCCAGAAGAATCCGCAAGGAGGGAGAATACAGAAGGAAGCCCCAATATCTGCCGCAAACGTAATGCTGGTTTGTCAAAATAGAAACTGTAAAAAATACGATAAAGGAGTGAGGGTAAAAAAGAAGATATTAGAAAATGGTTATAAGCAACGTGTGTGTGTTTATTGTGAGGTGGAAATAATATCAGCTGAATGACGTTTTAGGATTTTAATATATGACAAGATTGTTAGAAAAATATCAACAGCAGGTTGTGCCACAATTAATGGAGAAATTTGTTTATAAAAACAAATTAGCGGTACCCAAAATACAAAAGATTGTTGTTAACATGGGAGTGGGTCGAGCGATTGATAATAAAAAACTCATCGAAGAGGCAACAAAACATCTATCAATAATTACCGGTCAGAAACCGTTGATTACTAAAGCCAAGAAAGCCATTTCAGGCTTTAAACTCAGGCAAGGCCAGGCGATTGGTTGCAAAGTGACGTTGCGTGGGAAAAGGATGTTTGAATTTTTAGATCGGTTAATCAGCGTTGTATTGCCAAGAATCAGGGACTTTAGGGGGCTTTCTCCAAGATCATTTGATGGCCGAGGAAACTATACCCTTGGACTTACAGAACAGATTGTATTTCCTGAGATAAGCGCTGATACCGTTGAATTTGTTCAGGGTATGGATATTACGCTTGCAATTTCTGGTAAATCGGATGAACAATCTTGTGAATTGTTGAAATTATTAGGAATGCCTTTTGGGTTAGAAAAAGGAGTATAGATGGCAAGGAAGTGTCTTATAGAAAAGTCTAAAAAAGAGCCTAAATATAAAACAAGAAAATATAACAGATGTAAATTATGTGGACGTCGTAGGGCTTACTACCGTAGGTTCCAAATTTGTAGACTTTGCTTTAGAAAGCTTGCTTCAAAGGGTGAGATTCCAGGAGTAAAAAAAGCAAGCTGGTAAAAAAATATTAACAATGTTTAAAATATTATTTTTAAACCGAGGGATATAAATAGTATGTGTATGACAGATACAATCTCTGATATGCTTACGCGTATTAGAAATGCGAGTGTGATTCGGCGTGAAAGCGTGGATGTCTCTTCGTCCAAGGTAAACTTGGCAATTTTAAAGATACTGAAGGAAGAAGGGTATATAACTGAATTCAAAGAGATACAGAACGATAGGAATCAGCATTCTGTCAGGGTTTATTTAAAGTACGGTCCATTAAAGCAACAGATAATTAATAAAATTGAGAGGGTGAGTAAATCAAGCAGACGGATTTACAAAAGGACGGGAGAAGTTAATAAAATTTCCGGTGGGATTGGAACAGCCATATATTCTACATCAAAAGGAATTATGAGTGATAGAGAATGTAGAAAGCTAAAAGTGGGCGGTGAAATTCTTTGTGTTGTGTCATAGCAAATTTCTAGATAGAGGTCTTGAATGTCAAGAATAGGAAAACAACCGGTAACGGTTCCAAGCGATGTGAAAGTTTCAATAAGCAATAACGCTGTGAATATTGAGGGACCAAAAGGGAAATTATGTCAGGTATTACAACCCGATATTGGCGTAGAGTATCTACAAAAAGACAGGCAAATTATAGTAAAAAGGTCTTCAGATGAAAAATATCATAGGGCCCTCCATGGTTTAATGCGCTCGCTTATTGCGAATATGGTTGTGGGCGTTACTAAGGGCTATTCCAAAAATCTCGAAATTGTTGGACTTGGATACAATGCCAAGGTGCAAGGTAAAAATCTTGTGCTGGCACTTGGTTATACTCATCCTGTGAATTTGGAAATTCCTCAGGGAATAAAGGTGGACGTTACAAATCCAACGAACCCTGCAAGATTAACAATTTCAGGTCCTGATAAGCAGGTGGTAGGTCAGTTTTCTGCAGTGGTAAGGGGGATGAAACCTCCTGAGCCATATAAAGGGATGGGAATTAAGTATGAGGGCGAGGTTATTAGAAGGAAGGCTGGCAAGGCATTTACTTCAGGGGCAGCATAATAAGTTATTGAAAAGGTTATAATCATGGATCACATAAAGGAAAAATTACGTAAAAGGACAAGGCGGCATCTGCGAGTTAGACGGAAAGTAGTTGGAAGCAGCGAAAGGCCGCGTTTAAATGTTTATCGAAGTTTAAAACATATTTATTGTCAAATTATTGATGATATCGAAGGAAAAACACTTGCCGCTGCTTCAACGCAGTCTCCGGATATTCGATCTCAGATTCGATATGGTGGAAATGTAAAGGCTGCGGAGATTGTCGGAAAAAAGATTGCTGAAGAAGCAATGAAGAAGGGTGTTACTAAAGTTGTTTTTGACAAAGGCGGTTATAAGTACCACGGAAGAATAAAGGCGTTAGCCGAAAGTGCAAGAAAGCACAATTTGATATTCTGAGGGTATGATTCTTACAAGGAGACACATTTGGCACGTTTAGGAGAACCAATAAATTTAGAAGAAACAGTTGTAAAGATTAATCGATGTACAACGGTGACAAAGGGCGGGAAATCAATGAGTTTTAGCGCCCTTGTAGTTGTTGGCGATAAAAAGGGAAATGTTGGGATTGGATTCGGCAAGGCGCGTGAAGTGCCTAATGCCGTAAGTAAAGCATCGAAGGAAGCCAAAAAGCAAATGGTTAAAATTCCATTGCAAGGCGATACCATCCCACACGCAGTATGGGGAAGATATAAGGCTGCAAAGATTTTTTTAAAGCCGGCGTCTCCGGGGACCGGAATTAAGGCTGGGTCTTCGGCGCGGGCGGTGTTAGATTCTGCAGGGATTAAAAATATCTTAACAAAATGTTTTGGGAAGAGGAATCCGCTTAATGTAACTAAGGCAACATTAATAGGGTTACAATCTCTACGAACAAAGGCAGAAGTAGAAGAGCTAAGGGGAGTGAAGATAGAATGAACCTCAAGGATGTGAAGGCAATACCTATTTACAGAAAACGTAAGAAACGGGTTGGTCGTGGCAGGGGATCTGGTATGGGGAAAACCTCGTGTAGAGGTGGTAAGGGGGCAACGGCTAGATCTGGCAATGAAACAAGTATACAGTTTGAAGGTGGACAAACACCACTCTTTCGGCGTTTGCCAAAGAGAGGATTTAATAATCCATTTAAGAAAAAATATGCAGTAATTAATTTGAGGGATATCGCACAGTTTGAAAAAGGTACAACGGTAAATACAGAAAAGCTAAAGGAAGCAGGGCTTATAAAAAAAGTTTTGGACGGCGTAAAAGTGTTGGGTGATGGTGAAATTAAAAATCCTTTAACTGTGATAGCTCATAAATTCAGCAAGGCTGCAATTGAAAAGATTAAGGCGGCTGGCGGAGAAATAAAAGTCTTGTCATGATCGAACAATTTGGAAATATTTTTCGAATTCCTGAATTACGTAAAAAAGTATTAATAACTCTTGGGCTGATTGCGTTATGCCGTGTCGGTGTTTATATACCAATTCCAGGAATTGATACAACGGTACTGAAATCGTATTTTCAGCAATTCTCACAAACAGGTATTGGGCAGTTATTGGGATTGGTAGATATGTTTGCTGGTGGTGCTTTGACATCCGGCGCTATTTTTGGGTTGGGTGTTATGCCATATATCAGCGCATCTATCATTTTCCAACTATTGGTAGGTGTTGTGCCATACCTGGAAAAATTGCAAAAAGAGGGTGAGGTTGGTAGAAAGAAAATTAATCAGTACACCCGATTAGCGACAGTAGGACTGTGCCTCTTTCAGGCATTTGTGATGACGCGAACGCTTTATACGGTAGAATTTAATGGGGTTCCCGTTATTCCCGTCTATCTTCAGGGTATTGGCTTTCAGATGATGGCAGCGCTTCTTTTAACGACAGGGACTATGACCCTCATGTGGATCGGAGAGCAAATTGAAGAGCATGGTATTGGAAGCGGAATCTCAATAGTGATAATGGTTGGAATTATTGATCGCTTACCTTGGGCTTTTTCTCAAGTAATGCAAAATTTCACCTTTTCTGTAACTCCATCTGAACATCAGATTGGTGTTGTGAAATTGATAGTTCTCTTAGCCATGTTCCTTGCTATTGTTGGTGGAGTTGTATATATTACGCAGGGACAAAGGCGTATACCTGTACAGCAGGCGAAACACACGCGCGGCAGAAAAGTATATGGTGGGCAAAGGCATTTCCTACCTCTTCGTGTGAATCAAGCAGGGGTAATGCCCATTATATTTGCACAATCATTGTTAATCTTTCCATCTGCTATTATGCAGGGTATTCAAGTAAGGTTAGAACCCGGGAGCTTTGGATACTGGATTACTTCTCGCCTATCGGAAGTTTTGCAGGGGGGGGTAATTTATGTTATGCTATATATTTTGCTTATAACGTTCTTTTGTTATTTTTGGACTGCAATACAATTTAATCCCAAGGAAATGTCGAATAATATGAAAGATTATGGTAGTTTCATTCCAGGGATTAGACCGGGGCAGAGGACAGCGGAATATTTGGAAGGTATCATGGGTAAGATTACATTGGCAGGTGCTGCTTTCCTAGCTTTAATTGCGATTTTACCAAAGCTTGTTGCCGGTGGGTTTGAGCTTAGCCGTGCTATAGCGGGTTTCTATGGTGGAACTGGCTTGCTTATTATTGTTGGTGTGGCGCTTGATATGGTGCAAAAAATAGAATCCCATATGATTATGAGGCAGTATAGCGGGTTCTTGAGTGGCGGAGCCAGAATCAGAGGAAGGATGGGATGAGGATTGTTTTCCTTGGCCCTCCAGGAGCTGGTAAAGGTACTCAGGCGGAAATCATCAGCAAAAAGAAAAAGATACCCCATATATCTTCAGGGAACTTGCTACGAGAAGCAGTTGATGCCGGTACTGAGACGGGCATAAAGGCGAAGTATTATATAGAAAAAGGGCTATTGGTACCGGATCAGATAGTTGTTGATATCATTAAAGATCGAATTGTAAAAAATGATTTTAAGGCAGGGTTTATTTTAGACGGATTTCCAAGGACTCTTTCTCAAGCAAAAGTGTTAGACGAGACGCTTAAAAAACTTGGGAATGGGTTGGACATAGTTTTTTACTTTTCTGTATCAAAAGAAAGTGTAGTTCTCAGGCTATCTGGCAGGAGGATGTGTGTCAACTGTGGAGCAAACTATCATATAAAATACGTTCCTTCTTCGAGGGACGGGATTTGCGATAAGTGTGGTGGAAAATTAAATCAGCGTGCGGATGATAAATCAGAGACGATATTGGAAAGATTAAAAGTTTATCATGAACAAACAGAAGATCTGATTGAGTATTACAAAAGGAATGGGATTTTGAAAGAAATTGCAGGTGACATAAGCAATATAGAAATGATTACTAAAAATATATTAGATTCTATTGACCTTGCAGAGAAAAGGCTTAATCGAGCGCGGAGTGGCTTGAATTGATAGTTTGTAAATCGCCCCGAGAAATTGAAATAATGAGGGCCGCGGGAAAGATTACAGCAAATGCACTAAGATTAGCCAGGAAAATCGCAACACAGGACGTAACAACAGATTATTTAAACACAGAACTTGAAAGATATATTGTAAGCCAGGGTGGAATACCTATTTTTAAAGGGTATAGGGGATTTCCAAAAAGCATATGTACTTCGGTAAATGAAGAGGTTGTACATGGCATACCTGGGCAGAGAAAATTAAAAAAAGGGGATATCCTTAGTATTGATGTTGGAGTTGGTTATCAAAAATATGTTGCCGACTCGGCTGTAACTATACCAATTGGTGAGATTAGCCCAGAAGCTAAGCGGCTTTTAGAGGTTTGCGAAAAATCGCTTTATTTGGCAATTGATGTTATAAAATCAAACGAAAAGCTTTCTTTAATTTCTAAAACGATACAAGGGTACGTTGAAAAGAATGGCTATTCTGTTATAAGAAACTACACAGGCCATGGGATTGGAAGATGTATGCATGAAGATCCTCAAGTACCCAATTTTGTAAGTAAATCTTTGTTAGAGGCAGACGAAATTTTAATGCCAGGAGTAACGATAGCGATTGAGCCTATGATATGCATGGGTAAGTGCGATACTGAGGTGCTAAAGAATAAGTGGACTGTCGTAACAAAAGATAGAAAATTATCTGCGCATTACGAACATACCATTGTAGTTACTGAAGATGGAGCAGACATTTTGACAGTATGAAATTTTTTAAGTATGGCTAAAGAAGAACCAATTCGGGTAGAAGCAACAGTAAAAGAGGCGCTTCCTAATGCGATGTTTTGGGTGGAATTGCAGAACGGCCACAAAGTCCTTGCGCATGTTTCTGGGAAGATGCGAATGCACTTTATAAAAATATTGCCAGGCGACAAAGTGACGATTGAGATGTCTCCTTACGATCTGGACAAAGGCAGAATTATTTATAGACAAGTTTAATATTTTAATACGATGCCGTATATATAGGATGATGAAAATATGAAGGTCAGGGCTTCTGTAAAGCGGATTTGTGAGAATTGTAAAATAGTAAGAAGAAAAAATGTTATTCGTGTGATTTGTTCAAATCCTCGCCACAAGCAAAGGCAAGGATGATTTTATGCTCAATTTTTAAAAATAAGAAAGGAATTGATGAATGCCGAGAATTGCTGGAATCGATATTCCCGCAGATAAAAGGATTGTTATCGCGCTTACCTACGTATATGGGATAGGGAAGGCTTTATCAAGCGAGATATTAAAAGAAGTGAACATTGACGAGAGTGTTCGCGCAAAAGACCTCCATGAAGACCAATTGAGTATGTTAGGCGCGTATATTGAAAAGAATTTTTCTATTGAAGGGCAACTCCGTAGGCAGGAAATGCAGAATGTCGCGCGTATGAAGAGTATTGCCTGTTATCGTGGGATCAGACATAAATTAGGGTTGCCAGTGAGAGGTCAAAGAACAAAAACAAATGCACGTACGAGAAAAGGGCGTAAAAAGACTGTGGCAGGGAAGAAAGGTGTTAAGGAATTAGGCTAAATTGCCAATTTTTTCATTATGGTTTGGGAATGCAAAAAATAGAAAACAAAGAAACAATAGGGGAATTATTAAAATCTAACAAAGAATTGCTAAGAATCCTTGCATTGAACTTTAATGATGGAAGGGAAATAAAAAAATTCAATGAAGTAGTAGGCTTTTGCGAACAGATTGTACAAATTGTTGGAAGTTATCCGCTCGATAGGGAGGTCGTGTTTCTCGATTGTTCGTG
>JAGWZR010000320.1 GCA_018968795.1 Planctomycetota bacterium
CGGCTTTCTCATACTGCTCTTTGTCCTCAAAAAATACCTTTTCGGTAAGATATCCGCTGTCATAAAGGAGCGGGCTGAAGGGGTAAAAAGCACCTATGCAAAGATTGAAAATGATAGGGCTGAGGCTGAGCGGCTTAAGTCAGAATACCAGAGAAAACTCTCTGAATCTGAAATTGAGGCTGCCAAGAGGATACAGGATGCCGTTATTGAGGGTGAACGAATAAGCGAAGGAATTATTCAACGTGCCAAAGAAGAGGTTGAATTAATGAGGGTCAAGGCACAGGAGAGTATTGATCAGGAACGGAAGAAGGCGCTGGCTGACATAAGAAATCAGGTTGTAACGCTTTCTATTTTAGCTTCTTCTAAAATCATTCAGCAATCTATAACTCCAAAAACTGCTGAAAAGCTTGTTGATGACTTTATTGAAGAGATAGGGGAATTGAGTGTTAGATAAAAGTTCTGCAATTACTTTCGTTGACGCCCTGCTGGAAGTGGCTAAGAAGAAGGGCACATTTGAACAGGTTGAAAAAGATCTGGATTTAGTCTGTAACGTAATTATAAAATTTGATAACTTTAGGAAAATTTTATTTCACCCATCTGTTACAAGAGACGAGAAGAAGAAATTAATTAAGAAGGTGTTCGGTGAAGCGGTTTCCGATCTCACAAGAAACTTTTTGAATTTATTGGTAGATCGAAGGAACGAAGGGATACTGGAATTCATTCCTGAGATATACAGAGAAGCTATTGACGAAAAGAAAGGCGTTCTCAAAGCTAAGGTACAGACGGTAATCCCTCTGACAGGAGAACGATTAAATACCCTCAAGAAACGCTTAGATAAGCTTACCGGTAAAATGGTGGAGATAGAGGCTGTTCAGGATTCAAACATATTGGGGGGTATGGTTATTCAAATCGGCAACAGAATGGTAGATGGGAGTGTCGCAAACCGATTAAAAAATCTCAAGACCAGATTGATGGAAGTACGGACAGCGTAATACTGCATATTCTGGTGAATGAAAACTTCGGACAACGAATAAAACATTAGAAACCGCAGGTTTCAGGGATTACGCAGGGGAATAAAAAAATTATGTTATCTGCGGTTGCTTTTAAAATTTGAGACAGGAGTATGGTATATGGGATTAGGATTTACAGAGATTACTTCAATTATTAAGAAAGAAATTGAAGGTTACGAAGAAAAATTAAAGATGGAAAACGTGGGACACGTCATGCAGGTTGGTGACGGAGTTGCCCGCATTTACGGTCTGGACGATTGCATGTCCAATGAATTATTGGAATTCCCCAATAATGTTTATGGTATCGCCATGAATCTGGAAGAGGACAATGTGGGTTCGATTCTCTTGGGTTCTGACGAGAAGATTAAGGAAGGTGATATTGTAAAAACCACGGGTAAGATTGTGCAAGTTCCTGTGGGTAAAGCATTGTTAGGCCGTGTTGTGAATGCGTTGGGACAACCGATTGATGGCAAGGGTCCGATGGCTGCGGAAGAACATAAATCTATTGAAGGTTCGACTCCCAATGTTGTTGAGAGACAACCCGTAAAAGAGCCTTTACAAACTGGCATCAAGGCAATTGATGCCATGATACCTATTGGCAGGGGTCAGCGCGAACTTATTATTGGCGATAGGCAGACAGGCAAGACTGCAATTCTTGTGGATACTATAATTAATCAGCGCGAATCCGGAGTTTATTGTATCTATGTGGCGATTGGACAGAAAATGTCCACTGTTGCCAATGTTGTCAAGACATTAGAAGATGCGAAGGTGATGGACATTAGCATTGTTGTCGTTGCCTCAGCAGGCGATCCTGCCCCGCTTCAATATCTTGCGCCCTATGCTGGATGCGCTATGGGTGAATATTTCAGGGATAATGGCATGCACGCTGTTATTATGTATGACGACCTTTACAAGCACGCCATCGCTTATCGTCAAATTTCCTTGTTGTTACGCCGTCCACCAGGCCGTGAGGCATTTCCGGGAGATATATTTAATTTGCACTCCCGTTTATTAGAGAGGGCAGCTAAACTTAACAGTGATTTAGGCGGCGGTTCGTTAACAGCGCTTCCTGTGGTAGAAACTCAGGGGGGTGATTATTCGGCGTATATTCCAACCAATGTCATTTCCATTACTGATGGTCAGATTTACCTGGAAAGTGATTTGTTCAATGCGGGCGTCCGTCCTGCAATTTCCGTTGGTCTGTCAGTATCCAGGGTGGGTGGAAACGCCCAGATTCCCGCAATGAAGAAAGTTGCAGGTATGTTGCGTTTAACCCTAGCTCAATATAGAGAGTTGGCTTCCTTTGCGCAATTTGGTTCTGAATTGGACAAATATACACAGGCGCAGTTGTCAAAGGGAGAGAGGCTTGTGGAACTTTTAAAACAGCCTCAATACACACCAGTTGCGGTAGAAGATCAGGTTATGGCTATCTTTGCTGGAATAAATGGATATTTGGA
>JAGWZR010000026.1 GCA_018968795.1 Planctomycetota bacterium
CACTCCCCAGCCTAAAGGCTGGGGCTTCAGGTAAAAACCCATGAATGGCCTCCGCTTCGCTCCGGGCAGCCATTCATCCCCAAGCTCAAAAGCTTGGGGTTTTCTGGCTGATTTTATAAAAATTAATTATACGATTATATTTTCTTAAGTCAATATTAAAAACCCAATCCCATCTTAATTTTAACTTTTTACAAATATAGGAGTTATACACGGAATTGCAGCATACAAAGACATATTTATTACCTAGCTCAGTTTTATCTTGAAATTAATAGAAAGGTTTATGTAACATCACTCTTACAAATCTACCTCTTGGCTATATTTCTGGAGTTGCATTAAAAACCTCATGAATACACATTATGAGATTGTTAAGCAGATTGGTATCACTGAGTTAACGTGGCAGGAATCCATCGAAAGACATGATGTAATCCAAGAGGAATTCGACGGTGTTTGCTTTTATAGAGTTGCAAAAAAGATTGGAATACTGGGAAAAGGAACGATCGTAACCCAAGAAGGGATTATCTTTGACTTTCCTCATATCGCTCGAATATTGCATCTCGAAAACGGCATTAGTAAGACCTACGCCAAACCATTTTATATCGAAGAAAAGGTTGATGGTTATAACGTCAGGGTTGCGCGCATTCAAGGGCGTGTACTAGCCTTTTCACGCAGCGCCTATGTCTGTCCGTTTTCAACAGACCGGATCGCAGACTTTTTAGATATAAAAAAAATATTTAATGAGAACCCCCGCATAATTGTTTGCGGTGAATTTGCCGGTCCAGACAATCCCTACAACATTGAACATCCCCCTTATGTAAAGGAAGACATCCGATTTTTTACCTTTGGCTTAATGATGATGAACAACCCACACAGAATCCCCATCGAGGAACAATATAGAACCTTTGACATATGTTGTATGCCAACCGTCAGGAGATTTGGACAATTTTCAGTCTCTGATATTCCAGCTTTAAAAAAGATTATTAAGGGGTTGGATGAAACAGGATGCGAAGGAATAGTAATTAAGCCAATACACCCCGATGAAAAGATGCTGAAGTACGTAACATTAGGCTCTTGTTTACGTGATATTCGCGTTACAGCGCCCTTGATGGTGGAAATGATGCCTGAATTTTTTACTCACCGGATTATTCGTGCAGCGCTGTTTATTCACGAACATGCTCATTCATTGGAACCAGAAGTTTTCACTCAATTGGGAGAGGCGTTGTTAAAACCCGTATATGAAAATATTACTAAGGTGGCAATTGGCAAGCTTGTCGACGAAACATTTCTTCTTCGTTTCCGAGAAGAGAAGAATATCCAGAGGATGATTGATCACCTTCATAGATGCAAAGTAAAATTTGATGTATTATCGAAAAATAAGGAAGGTACCTACTGGCATGTCGAGTTTGCAAAGAAATATTATGCCTCGCATGAAATCCTCCAAAGACACCTCGATGGTTCATCTCATGTAGACTAATTTGAAACCTGCTTAAATACAGTACTTTTTCTGCACTCTTTGGCATAAGGCATCTATTTCTTTTTTTCTCTGTTCAAATCCCCTTCTCCCAAGCACCGCAAAGGTATTGATTTTCCCTGCCTCAACTCCGGGTTGGTCAAAAGCATTGACATTATAAAACTTACCTCCATAGGCAGTTTGTAACTCGAACAAATAGAATAACTGCCCCAGGGTAAATGCAGAAAGCTTATCCAGAGTAATGGTACAATTAGGGCGACTTTGCTCCGTTAGGGCAAGTTGTGTTCCTTCAAATTCAGCGTTCATAACGTCGTTCAGTGACTGTCCTTTTAGATACTCCAATTCAGGCTCAATATTATTTTCAGTCGCAATAGGAATATTCTCATTAAACTGTTTAATAACGCAGAAGGTTATTACCTTGTCATACGGACCTTCCATATAAAGTTGAAGCTGGGAATGCTGATCCACAACGCCAAGGGATCTTACCGGCGTTGAACCTGCATGGACAATCTTATTATCCAACGAGAGCTTTTTGCCCAGGCTCTCTGCCCAGAGTTGACAAAACCACTCTGATACTCCAGAGAGTGCATTGGAATAAGGCATCATCACTAATATGTTCTTGCCCTTTTTCGTATGGCTCAAAAAATATAACGCTGCGCCCATTAAGGCGGGATTTTCCCATATATTATCAGACTGGCAGACTTTGTCCATAAATACCGCTCCGTCTAGCAGGTCAGTTATATCAACCCCACTCATTGCGGCCGAAAACAAACCAACAGGAGTCAATACCGAATATCGTCCACCCACTCCTGAAGGAATTGTGAAGAACTTAAATCCCTCACGCTTTGTTATATCTAGTAAAGTGCTTTTTTTGCTGTCTGTTGTGGTAATGATATGTTCTTTATAAGCTTTGCCAAGTTTATCCTTTAAGAGTTTGGTTATGATCAGAAATTGGGACATGGTTTCAACTGTGGTGCCGGACTTGGTTATGAAATTGAACAGGGTTTCAGAGGGTTTAACAATATCCATAAATCCAGCAAATTTATCAGGATCGATGTTATCCAACACAAACACACGTGGAAAGCCTTTTCGCCCTTCGTCACTGAGGATATTGTAAAAAGGGTGATTTAGAGCCGTATGGACGGCGATATTGCCCAATGCAGAACCACCGATACCCACGACCACAACATTCTTGAATTTTCCTTTAAGGGAGGTTGTAGTTTTAAGAACCTCTGTAACGGTTTTCTCATCATAAGGTAAGTCAAGAAATTGTAATCTACCCGCCGCCCTTTCGTCCTTTAAACTTTTAACATACTGCGCAGCGATGGGCTGAACGTCTCTTAACTCCTGCTCGGTTATACCATGCTCAGGCCCGATCCTTTCCGCCATGATGTTGTTAAAATCAAACTGTATTGTTTGTTTGCCTTTCATGTAATACAATATCTTTCTTTGTCGTTTTCTAATAAGTTCAGAAATTAGGCAGAAAAATTACAGACTTAAACATCCGTTAAATTGTAAATGTTTATCTATCTTATCTTTTAATTCCTCTTCATCCAGTGCAAAGCAAGGACTGATCTCTATTAAACCAATGACATTACCATGAGAGTCTGTGGGAATAGAAATACCCATATTCCTTAGCCAACGGCCAAACAAGTTAACCATGTCTTGCCGCGCCGTAGTTGGTGAATTTTCACCCTCCATATTTTTAACAGGCGAAAACTCGTCTTCCCGAATAACTTCCATAATTACACTCTTCTTTACATATTTAAGTAAATCAAAAATGAAACTCTCGAATTTAATGGCGTTATTTTCTTCGGGATTAATCATCTTTCCATTTTCATCTATGTACGGCACCTTTTTTACAGCGGCATGATAAGGGAGCGGTTCTCCTTCCCGATATACCTTTTCAATGAAATCAAGACTGATCATGTGCACTGCAATGTTTCCGGCATTATACTTTAACGTACCATTTCCATTTTTTGCACACATATCCTCTCGACTTAGTTCGCTATATTCAATGGTATGCAACCGCCCATCAATGACCACTATAATACCCACCTTCTCTTCGGGATGGCATTTTTTAACGACTTTTAACGACATTTCTGCCCTATCCCTCAAGTGATACCCGGTAAAAACTGGATCGGCAATCTTTATTAACACATTATCAACCTGATGATAGAATATGCTTTTAATACCTCGACTCTTCATGTCGTCAAGAACGCCCTTTTCCTTAAGAGCAATAATTGCACCTCCATGCCCATTAGGACTCATTATGATATTCGATTTAGAATCCATCAGTAAATTACCCTGAAGGTCTAAGGTAGGAAGCATCCCTTGCGTAAAAAAGCATATCTGCTGAGAGTCGAATCCAAAGAATCGATGCATTTGAAAGAAATTTCTTGTCACAGGGTCGTTGTTTTCGCTCGTCATGATGTACCATGGAATTTTGATATTGTACCTTTTTTGAACCGCTTGTATTTTTTCTGCGTGAAGTTGAAAGATACTCTTTCGTGTAATTGGTGCGATGGGAAGGGTACCCTTTGGTACATCCACACCCAATCTTGTACCTCCTCCTCCCGCAACTGTGAGGACTGCAACCTCCCCCCTTCGCAGAGAGTCTTTCCCAATTTTTTCTACCTTTTGTACGATTTTTTTTTCAGCAGCATTTCCAGGAACTGCAATAATCTCTGGCGGGGCTAAGTTCCCACAAAAGCTATGGGTAATTCTTAGACTAGCGTTAAAAAGCTTGCGAATAAACTGAAAGTCAAAAGGTGCTATTTGTTCTAAGAGGTGTTCTTTCTCCAAAGGCTGTATTTCATCCCACCATCTAAAGATGCGGGCTTGACCCGCTTCAAATACGTTTCTAATGTACTTTCTATAGTTTGGATATTCTCTTTCGATTGTTTCTCTATTCATCTTCATCGGAAAAATAAAACCAGATATGATTAATTGCCCAAATTATATACAGAGTCTCCAAGATATGGCAAGTATTTTTGGGGTATATTTATTTTAACTCTTTTAAAAATTTAAACTTGAAATAAATCAACAAGAACAGTAACCTTACACATTATTTAGTGTTAAAAAGAGAATTGCTATGAAAAAATTATTCTTTATTATTCCAATTGTTTGTGTAATAGGAATATCAGTATCCTTTTATATCCTTTTTAAAAAGGCAACATCAGACGAAGCAATAAAGGCTCGTTTGATTAATGTGTTAAGCAGTTTTGGAGAAGCCAAAATCAATCGGGTACACATGGACTTGCTGGAAGGAATTATCATTGAGAATCTCTCCTTTATAGGCACATCTGAAGACGTAGAAGGCAAGTCGGTTGAAATCCCCAAAATCATATTAAAGCATAATCCACAGAGTCTTATAAAAGGTCAAATCAACATTAGTAGCGCGGTCATTATCGCCCCAGAGTTGACAGTCGAGAAGCCAACCGATATTTGGTCGCTCTTGGATGCCATTAAATCAAACCTTGATAAGGCAGAGATACCAATTTATGTGGATGCGCTGCATCAGGGCATCGAAGTCAGAGATTTGAAACTTCATGTCAAAGAAAATTCATCAACAAATTTCCCAGAAATTAAATTATCAGGTATCAATGTCACACTTTCGCCATACGCAGGTTCTTTCAAAGATATTATCATCAAAGGAAACATCGACGATGCATTCTGTGGGAATTATTCGTTCACCATGAGACTGCATCCAAATATCCCTAAACTCGATATCGAGGCTTACACAAACAACGTTTTTCTCAATGAAGAATTTTTGAACAGGATTCCATTCATTGGTAAAATGCTATGGGATGATTATAAACCTGTGGGAAAGATAAATGTATCCTGCACAGCAACTTTTAATAATGCTGATGGGCAAAAAAAGACAGATTACAACATCAACATAAACCTTAATGACCTAAAAGCCATGTATACAAATTGGCCATTCATAATTTACAATTTGAATGGTGACGCCGAATTGAATACCGAGAAGTTATATCTAAAGAATATCGTTGGATATATTAAAAGTGGAAATTGTACTTCTCAGGCAGAATTTAACGGAGAGTTTGACCTTAATGATTCTAAAAAAACCTTTGGTTTGACCGCCCCTAACTTATTCATAAATGAAGAGCTGCTAAAAAATATACCCAAATTCGGCGAAGATGTATGGTCAAAAATACACCCAACAGGCATTGTTGATCTGGCTTTCCAGCATACTGAAGGGGAAAAACAGGAAAGTACGAATTTCGTGACTATAACGTGTAAGGACTTAAATATTAACCCAGTTGATTTTCCTTTTCCCATATCGTATGTAAATGGGCAGTTCAAACTATGCAACAATATCATTTTGTGTAAAAATATTAGTGGCTTTATCCAGTGTGGAGATCAATCTGTTTTTACCGAAATTAACGGTATTTATGATATAAATAATGACCGAAAGATATTTAATTTTCATGCCCCGAACCTTTCTATTACAGAGTCCTTTTTGAAAAATCTGCCTAACAAGACTATAGGAGAAAACCTTTGGGCAAATCTGAATCCGGCAGGCAAGGTAAGCATTAGTGGTAATTTTCAAGGCTTCAAGGAAAAAAAGGATACCAGTTACTCAGTAGAAATTAACCTCAAAGACTGCGAGATCGCAATCAGCAAATATAAAATCCCTCTTTGGGGAATTGAAGGAAGACTGGAATTCAATAAAGAAGGACTTTTAAGTAAACACATCGACGCCAAATGTTTTGGCGGGCATGTAGAAGGAGCCATATCTGTTAATACAAAAACCGATCCTTATCAATACGAAGGAGAGTTAAATTTCTCACGAATAATACTTGAAGAAATGTCCCCAAAGATTAGCCGTGAGGAAAAGCAATGGTCCGGACTCCTTTACGGAAGGCTCAAATACAGGGGAATAGGCACAGATCCTAAAAATTTTTATGCCGAGGGGCACATCAATATAAACGAAGGATACCTCTCAGACGTTCCTGTCATTTTTAGTATTCTTAACTTTCTAAACCTTAGCCTGCCAAAAAAAGGAAGCTTTCACAGCGCCGAGGCGAAGTTCATCGTCAAGAACGGCATAATCAATATTGAAGAAGGAAAGGTCTATAGCGACAGCGTTGAACTCGACGGACGAGGAAACATCAGCCTTAACGGAGACCTCCATTTAACCATCGTTGCTGGATTCAATAAAGGATTCCTCTCGCAGATTCCCATTGTTGGAAGGGTATTTGACTTTGTGGTAGGCGGCGTTCGGAAACAATTAACTATGGTGGAAATAAGAGGCACTCTTTCAAATCCAGAAAGCCATTCTGTGCCGTTTAAACCCTTTACCAAGTCTATTAAAAGTATGTTCGACTTATTACCGAAAGAGGCCCCCGACGCGACCTCCAACGCTGAAACAAAGGAAGAAGAAAGGCCGCCTCTTTAATGTATGTTAGAACACTTCTTTTCACCTAAAACCGTTGCTGTCGTCGGTGCATCTCGTGAAGAGGGAAAAGTAGGACATGATTTACTGAAAAATCTCGTTACGTACGGGTATAAAGGCAAGCTATACCCCGTCAATCCTCATGCAGATAACATACTGGGAATCAAGACATACCCATCTCTCAGGGAAATCAATGACACAATTGACCTGGCCGTAATTGTTATACCAGCTCAGTATGTGGAGAGAGCAGTTGATGAATGCATTGAAAAAGGAATCGATTCAATTATTGTTATCAGCGCTGGCTTTAAGGAAAGTGGCATTGATGGGGCATTAAGGGAACGAGAATTACTGCGGAAGGTCAAGCAGCATGGGATACGCATGCTTGGACCAAACTGTCTTGGATTGATCGACACACAATCCTGCTTAAATGTCTCTTTTGCTGCAGATATGCCTCCACAAGGTAATATTGCGTTCTTTTCACAATCAGGCGCACTCTGTACTTCGATATTGGATTGGGCAATGGGCGAGTGTATCGGATTTTCCAAATTTATCAGCATCGGAAATAAGACGGATATCGACGAAGTAGATATTATACAAGCATTGGACAACGATGCCCATACAAAGGTCATTCTTGGTTACTTAGAAGGGGTAAAAAGCGGAACAGCATTTATGAATGCCGCTCAAAAAACGACTCAAAATAAACCGATAATTATTGTAAAATCCGGAGGCACAACGGCAGGCGCAAAGGCAGCATCTTCACACACGGGGACGCTCGCTGGTTCTGAAAATGCATTTGACGCGGCATGTAATCAATCGGGAATTCTACGGGTGAAGACCATCGAAGAACTTTTCGACTATGCCATAGGATTTAGTTCGCAACACCTACCAAAAGGCCCACGAATAGCATTAATTACCAATGCTGGTGGGCCAGGAATTATAGCGGCAGATGCAGTCGAACGGTCAAAATTAAAAATGGCTGCTCTTTCTAAAAATACGGTAGACTCTCTTCGCTCTTTTTTACCAGCTACCTCAAATGTTTATAATCCTGTTGATGTATTAGGAGATGCAAAAGCGGACAGGTACAGGTTTGTTATCGAAAAAGTGCTGAAAGATCCCCATGTAGATGTGATTCTTGTTATTTTAACACCTCAAACTATGACAGAAATCGAAAAAACGGCAGAGGTAATAGGCGAAATTTCAAATCAAACTGATAAAACTATCGTAACGTCCTTTATGGGAGGAATAAGAATTGAAAAAGGTATAAAGACCATGTGTCAAAGAAAAGTGCCGAATTATCCCTTTCCCGAACGTGCGGTATCTGCAATCGAAGCTATGTATAAGTATACCTTATGGCAAAAAAAATCAACCCCAAGCATAAAGACATTTGATGTTCAAAAAGAAATAACAATATCTATCTTTGACGATGCCAGACGAACGGGTCGTAGTTCTCTTAGCGAAGAAGAGGCCAGGCAGGTAATCTCAGCTTATGGTTTCAAAATACCAAAAAGCATTCTCACCACTTCTGAGGCAGAAGCGGTGAGGGTTGCAGAAGCGATTGGGTATCCAGTCGTTATGAAAATTTCTTCCCCCAATATCCTCCATAAATCAGATTTTGGCGGGGTAATTATTGGAATAAAGAATGCCGTGGATGTGCGGAGATGCTTTTCCGACATTACACAAAAAGCGCGCCGTCTTATGCCCGAAGCCGAGATAAAAGGCATCCTGGTTCAACAAATGATTACCGGCGGCAAGGAGGTAATTTTGGGGATGTCACGCGATCCACAATTTGGCCCTCTGTTGATGTTTGGTCTGGGCGGCATTTACGTAGAGGTATTGAAAGACGTAGCCTTCCGGATTGCGCCCATTGATTCCCATGAAGCGGAAGAAATGGTTCGAAAAATTCGAGCTTTCCCGCTCTTACAAGGCGTTCGAGGGGAAGTGCCTGTAGATATAGATGCGATAGTAAATAATCTACTAAGACTCTCTCAACTGGCAACCGATTGCCCAGAGATTATGGAAATGGATATAAACCCCTTAGTCGTGTTTCCAGAAGGGAAAGGGGCGATGGCCATTGATGCGCGGTTAACCATATCCTAACGCGCAATAGTTACGATCAGAGAGGGTTGCTATAGTTAACGCAAAAAGAAAGTCCGAATCAGTATAGAAATTCTGATAACACCATACTGTATTAGGGGGAGATTATCATGATACCCATATTTATTGCCTCTGTTTCGCCATTTTCCGGGAAAAACCTCATCTGTCTCGGACTTGGATTAAAATTCAAGAGGGAAGGATATTCCGTTGGATTCTTCAAGCCCATAGGGCTTTCACCTATTCGTATGGAGGATGTACTGACCGATGAAGACGCCGTCTTTCTTTCTAAGTCACTGGAGGTTAACGAACCGCTCCAATCTATCTGTCCTGTTGTGATCACGGATGAACTTATCGGGCGCATGGTTAGAGGTGAGAACTTGAATATCCAACAAAAAACCATGGCGGCATTCAATCAAGCAGCGAAAGGAAAGGACATAATAATTTCCCGAGGACTGGGAAGGCTTTCAGGGGGAACATGTCTGCGTTTTTCAGAATTGGATTTTATTCGAGCATCCAATGCAAAGGTAATCTTTGTAGATAAATTCCAATCTCACATTGAGACGCTTGACGGGTTTCTCCATGCATCTACAATGCTCGGTGACCAACTACTAGGCGTTGTTTTTAACCTGATCCCTCCAACAAAAGTCAGTTATATACATGAATTGCTCGTTCCCTTTTTAAAAAGCAACGGTATTACTACCCTGGGAATTATTCAAAAAGATCCAATCCTGGGAGCTGTTCCAATCAATGAAATCGTCAACACCCTTCATGGCAAGGTGCTCTGTTGCGAAGACAAGGTCGATGAACTGGTTGAACACTTCATGATTGGCGCCATGAATGTCGAGAGCGCCTTGAGTTATTTCAGAAAGGTTTCTAACAAGGCTGTCATTACGGGAGGAGATCGGAGTGATATCCAACTGGCCGCCCTTGAAACATCCACAAAATGCCTGATCCTTACCGGCGAACTCTATCCCAATGTTTCGATCTTAGGAAGGGCGCAGGAGGTTGGCGTGCCAATTGTGATTGTCAAGTCGGATACCGCAGCTGCTGTCGAGGTCTGTGAAAACCTTTCAGGACACATCAGTCTGCACTCTAAGTCCAAGATACAGCGCGCCGCAGAAGTGGTTGAACGGGAAATTGATTTTAAGACAATTTACAAGCAATTGGGGTTGCCAAAATAAAAATATTTAGTTTCTTCGCTTTTTAGATGTTACTTCTGCGGTATGATGATTCTGGTTGCAATATCATGCAGATCAATGTCACTTTATATCCAACAGAGTTGAAAAAGACTGACCAAAAGGGCAAAACGGTAGTGATTATTGACGTGCTCCGGGGTTCTTCCACAATGGTCTATGCCCTTGCACACGGTTGCAAGGAAATCTATCCAATGCCCGACATAAAGACTGCCCGAAGGAAATGGAAGGCGTGCAAGAATGACCAAGTTCTGCTCGGTGGAGAGCAAAATGGTTTTAAGGTGAAAGGGTTCGATTTAGGAAATTCGCCTGAAGAATATACGTCAGAAAAGATATGTGGCAAAACGCTCATTTTCACAACAACAAATTGCACAAAAACACTGCGATTCTGTAAAAATCCGCATGAGGTGTTGATTTGCGCCTTTTTAAATGCGGGCTCCGTTGCTCAATATCTATGCTCCGCGAAAAGAGACATTGTCTTTGCTCTGTCAGGCAACAATGACACTTACTCGATGGAGGACATGATGTGCGCAGGACTCGTTATCGATAAAATATCTAAATACCGTAAAGTTAATTTGAGTGATACGGCCCTTTCTGCTAGAATAATCTATAACAAGTATCGAGGGTGCATACGCAAAGGGCTTTTAGACTCATTTCATGGAAAACATCTTGAAAAGGTAGGGATGAGAAAGGATGTAATTTTTTGTGCCAGGATAGGACAATTTGCTATCATTCCAAAATATTCAAACGGTGTGATCTCTATCTAGGATTGTAAAGGAGTGTATATGCTCAAAGATTTTAAAAAAATACAATTTAAAATGCCCCAGAAATTTTCAGTCTGGCATATCATTATTGCTTTTGGATTTTTTATCCTATTGCAAATGTATCTGATGAATCCAGGCGTAAGGGACGTCTCTTACAGTGATTTTAAGAAAATGCTGCAAGAGGGTAAGATTCTGGAATGTCACATTACTAATACCATGATTCGTGGTAAGCTCCGTGAAACAGAACGTGGTACTACAAGAAATGCCGTTTTTATTACGGCTCGCGTAGATGACCCCGAGCTGGTAAAAGATCTGGAACTCATGGGAGTCAAGTACGCTGGGAATTATGAAAGCCCGTGGCTTAAGACGCTTTTTTTCTCATGGATAATGCCATTATTAATCTTATTTGTAATCTGGCGTTTTATATTTAGGCGATACGGGCCAGCCAGCAGTATCATGACCTTTGGAAAAAGCAAAGGACGTCTCTATGCACAGGAGGACTTGAATGTTACCTTTGATGACGTGGCGGGAATCGATGAGGCCAAGGAAGAACTTCAGGAAATTATTGAGTTCCTGAAGACGCCTGAAAAATTTCGCGCCTTAGGCGGGAAAATCCCGAAAGGTGTTTTGCTTGTCGGCGCTCCCGGAACTGGCAAAACTCTTCTGGCAAAGGCTGTAGCAGGAGAGGCCGGCGTACCATTCTTTAATATGAGCGGCTCAGAATTTGTGGAAATGTTTGTGGGCGTTGGCGCGGCGCGGGTACGGGACTTGTTTAATCAGGCAGACCAGAAAGCGCCTTGCATCATCTTTATCGACGAACTCGATGCCCTTGGCAAGGCGCGAGGCATAAACCCAATGGGTGGGCACGACGAACGGGAACAGACACTAAACCAATTATTGGTAGAAATGGACGGCTTTGATTCCAACAAGGGAGTAATTATTATGGGTGCTACAAACCGTCCCGAAATGCTGGATTCCGCCCTTTTAAGGCCGGGCAGATTTGACCGCCAGGTAGTCGTTGACCGTCCAGACCTCCACGGTCGAGAAGCAATACTTAAAGTGCATGCAAAAGAGGTGAAAATGGAAAAGGACGTCAATCTCCATTCAGTTGCCGCCATGACGCCGGGATTTGTCGGCGCAGACCTTGCCAACCTTATTAACGAAGCAGCCCTGCTTGCCGCAAGAAGAAACAAAAAGGCCGTAGGTATGCCAGAATTTGAAGAGGCTATCGACCGCCTCATGGCGGGACTTGAGAAGAAGAAGCGCTTGATGAACAAGAAGGAGAAAGAGATTGTTGCCCACCATGAATCAGGTCATGCCCTGGTGGCGTGTTCTGTGCCGCATGCAGACCCAGTCCGAAAAATTTCGATGATCCCGCGCGGGATCGGCGCGCTGGGATATACCTTACAAAAACCAACGGAAGATCGATATCTCCTGACGAAGGCGGAACTTCTGGACCGTATAGCTATTTTGCTTGGGGGAAGAGTCTCAGAACAAATTATCTTTAACGAAATATCGACAGGCGCTCAAAATGATTTAGAAAAGGCTACCGAAATCGCTAAGTTAATGGTCAAAGAATACGGCATGAGCGATAAGATGGGTGTGGTAACATTTGAACAAGGAGACAGGCCTCTCTTCCTGGGCGGCGGATTTGCGGCAAGCAAAGAATACAGCGAAGAAACGGCGAGAGAAATCGATTTAGAAATCAAGAAGATATTGGACGAATCATTCCACCGCGTAAAAGCATTATTAACTGAAAAAAAAGAAATATTGCAAGGCATGGCAAAGACGCTTATGGAAAAAGAAGTTATTGAGGGAGATGAACTAAGAAAACTCTTAGATGAACTGCACAAGGCCAATGGGAAAACACAGCCTTCCTGAAGCCCCGCTCTTATTATAAAGAAGAAACAGGTTTTTGAAGCTATTCTTAAGGAAAAGAATATGATATTAAAAACACTTATTAGTAAATATAAGTATTGCATTTGGGGAATTGTGATTGCTATGAATTGCGCTATGGTAAAAATTTTTAAACTTGACGGTGTTGGATTTGGCTTAGTAG
>JAGWZR010000321.1 GCA_018968795.1 Planctomycetota bacterium
GATGATCCGGTGTATAGCACTGCATCAAATAGATAAATATATGGTCGCTCAGACACCTCTCTGCTAACTTCCTGCTACTACGTATTCCGGTTGCATACCCATAAAAGAGCACACTCAAGAGCAACTTCGGATGATACGTATGTTGACCTAAAAAGGAATACTTCGCTTCTATGGGCTCTGTATCTAATGAAAATACGACCTCTTTTACTGATCTGCAAAGATGTTCTGGGGGTATTACCGTCTCTGCGTAGTCTAAAAACGATTCAGGAGTAAATCCTATCAGGGATTTCTGGAATTCATGAAACGGTTTAAATTTAGTCATATGATCGATTCTCCCTTGACTGTCCCCATTTAAGGCAATTAATAAATTGGAATTTTTACTCGTTAAATGTGTCGATTCGAGGCAAAAATTTAACTGCTTGGCGTGATTTTGTCTTGAAGTTCTCATTGGTTCTTCATTATATCAGGGGGCTGGATTACCTCAATAAAATTATCCCTCTTGCAATGAATAAATAAAGGAAAACTGTATTCTCAGACAGCCTGAAAAGATTGACCCCACCCATCACCCTCTCCATAAGCAATCTTTAGCGAGGCAATGCCTCAGAACAATGAAATGAGTATTTCAAACTTGACTCATTTGTGAAGATAAATCGCCTATAAAGTATTTAATCATCATCCTTACTTTCGAAGCGGGTAAGCCACCAAAGATACAAGAAAATACTACCACCAATCGAAAGGATACATAGAAGCACTGCAATATTATCATGGCCAGACTTCCATAAAGTTATCGAAGTTATCAAACCTGCAAATCCAAGCACCATTGGCCAACAAGAAAATAAAAAAAACAAAGGAATATTACAACACCAATAATTGCTACAGCTGCAATAATGTAAAGTATGACATGTATGACGTCCATATTATTAACCCTTCAAATACTTCTAGAAAGGATTCCCTCGTTAATCCTCCAGAATAAAGAAAAGGTGTCACCTATAGAGGTTATAGTCAAGAGAAAAAACAGTATTCCTAAGAGGTAATTTCTCAATACAGAAAAGCATAATCTATAAATACAATTTCCCTGTGACCCTTTCAATAAGGGTTGAGTAAAACTTTTCTGATAAATCCGCCATTTGCATCAAGCCTTTTTTTAGCCTCCGCATAATCAAGGCTGAGTTTCTGGATAACAATGGCAACTTTTACATTACCATAAGCAGTCTCTAGCAATTTTTTTGCATCTTCCCGATTGACGCCTGAGGCAGTCATGATAATACGTTCTGCACGGTCAGTAAGTTTCACATTCATTGCCCGTAGGTCTACCATAAGATTTTCATAGACCTTGCCAATTTTAATCATGGCCGTTGTCGTTAGCATATTTAGTATGAGCTTCGTGACTGTGCCAGCCTTCATGCGGGTTGAGCCGGTTATAACCTCGGGTCCGACAATAGGCCTGATGGTAACATCTACTTCAAAGTTTGGTATGGTCTCTGGATTACAACATAAAAAAATTGTCTTTGCGTTGCGTTTCTTTGCCTCAAATAGCGCGCCCATGACGTATGGGGTTGTACCGCCTGTGGTAATACCGACAACAACGTCCCGATGATTTACCTCTTTTTGCTGAATATCCTTAGCCCCATTCTCCGGGAAGTCCTCAGCGCCTTCTATGGATTGAAATACTGCCTTCTCACCACCTGCGATGATTCCTATAATCATATTGGGGTCAGTGCCAAAGGTAGGGGGGCATTCTGCGGCGTCCAGTATGCCCAATCTTCCGCTGGTTCCTGCGCCAACATAGATGAGTCGGCCTTCATTTCTCATAGCGTCAACAATTAAGTCTGCTGCCTTTGCAATATGTGCTCGTTCTCTATGGACTGCCGTAAAGACCCGGGCATCTTCAGCGTTAATGATGTCTATGATTTCCAGGGTGGTTTTGCAGTCAATGTTCAGAGTGCGTGGATTCCGCTGTTCGGTGAGTAATTTCGATCGGTCTTTGATTTCCATGTTAGGTTAGTATACACGGTAGGCAAAGATTGTCAAAGATATTTACAAAGGAGAACTTGGATGTTATAAATTACACTATGGAATTAGAAAACAAACTAAAAAATCTTCCTTCCTCACCCGGTGTTTACCTCATGAAAGACGCTAAACATAAGGTAATTTATGTGGGCAAAGCCAAGAATATGAAGAATCGTGTAAAGAGCTATTTCCAAAAAAATACGGATAACAGGCTCTACACGGAATATCTGGTGCGGCGCGTTGCCGATATTAACTTTGTGCTTACCGAAACAGAAAAAGAAGCCCTCATCCTTGAAAATAACCTTATTAAACAATTTAAACCTAAATTTAATATTAACCTCCGCGACGACAAAACTTTTATAAGCGTCAAACTGGAAGTTGATAAGAAATTTCCTTACCCAAAAGTAGTGCGGCAGATTGAGGATGATGGGGCAATGTATTTC
>JAGWZR010000322.1 GCA_018968795.1 Planctomycetota bacterium
TGCTTACTGCTTGATTTGTTTCCAAAAACTCATCCATAAGCGACATAAATTCTAACGTGGAATTTACTGATTTTGTACCGATTTTCGTAATTAAGTCACCGGGTTTTATGCCAGCGCGCTCGGCTGGAGTATTTGCTTCGACATCAACAACCAGAACGCCGTTCTCCCCCTCAAATCCCAACGACTTTGCGACCTCAGGATTTAAATCATTGACTATCAATCCTAAGGAAAGTTTTGTAGGTTCATCGAGTTTTTGAATAGCAACATACGTTCTGCCGGCAAGGTCTTCCGGTTGCCGCTCCACCATAACCTCCTGGATATTTTCCACGCCGTTTCGCATAACCTTTACGATAACCTTTGAATCAACAGTTACATGCCGAATAGCATGCTGGAGGTCTGTTGTATTTTCAATCTTCTTGTCGCCTATCTCAAAGATAATATCGCCCGGACGGATATCTGCCTTAGATGCAGGAGTATCGCTCCACACCTCCAAGACAAATGCCCCTTTCTCCGAGGAAAAACGACGAACAACTTCCTTTCTATCTTTCAGGCCAAGCGTCACCGCCAGATCATCGTTTATGTCATGGGTGCCCACACCCAAATACCCCCGGACAACTGTCCCCGTATTCATAATATTCTCAGCCGCTTCTTTTGCAATATCAGCAGAAATTGCAAATCCAACACCCTGAAAACCGCCTGATCTTGTCGCAATGGCAGTATTCACTCCAATTACCGCACCTCTAAGGTTGACAAGTGGACCTCCACTATTTCCTGGATTAATGGCTGCATCCGTCTGAAAAAAATCTTCATAAATAAAGGGAAGTTCGAATGGAATAACATGGGTCCTGCCTTTGGCGCTGATAATGCCTGTGGAAACCGTTTGCTGATACCCAAAGGGACTCCCAATAGCTATAACCCAATCACCTACCTGCACTTCTTCAGAATTACCAAATTCGACAGGCAATAAGTTTTCTCCATCAATCTTGACGACCGCAAGGTCTGTATTCGGATCGACGCCAATAATCTTGACGCGTTTATATTGCTCTCCCTTATAATTAATCACCGTAATTTCGTCTTCGGTAAAACCATTGATAACATGGTTATTAGTCAAAATATAGCCACGTTCATCTATGATAATACCAGAACCGAATCCCTTGGGTGGAACACTTTCTGTATGAGGATCGCGTTTGGGCGGGTAATTTTGCGATGGCGGAGGTGGTTTAAGATCCCTTCTGTTGGAATATTCCTTTTTCTCCGTACTTATACTGACAACTGACGGGCTAACAAGCTGCGAAGCCTTTCGGAAAGTCTCGATGAATGGTCTCGTGGTCTTCTCAAGCTCCAGGAGATCTTGCTTTAACTTATCCACCTCGGCACTTCGGCCCGCAAGCACAAGATCGCCACACAAAAATACCGAGGCTATCACTATCGAAAAGGTTAATATTCTTGAGAATTTCATTTTTTATCAGCAGGAAACTTCAATTTATAGACTAAATATCCACTCCCTGCAAAGATACAAATATCTACAAAAAAAGTCAAAACAACCACCCTTTTCGCCAATACAGGATTATTTGTTCTGTATACTCTTGCAACTGCATTAAAGGTTATATATACAATTGAAATATACGCCACAATTATACCAATAACTATAAGTATTCTGTTGAATTTCTTCATCAATCGACAAAATTCACGCTGAAAAATTCACTAACACACGAAATACGAGAACGGAAGCCATTAAAACCTTACAACAAGTCGCGGTTACAATTTTAGGAAGACATCCTTCGGAAAAATAGGAAAGTTGTTTCACTGGAATCTGTACAGAACCACAACCTACACCCGTAACATACATGTCTTAGCGTGCACCACAGCATCTTTTGATGCTTTAGCGATAATAATCTAAATAGCTTTTTAATGAACATCGGGAGATTTGCCTTTTTCTTTTATATCCAGCTTTATCACTTCCAACCGATTAGATAATTCTATTTCTGCCTTCTGAATATCCTCTATTCGCTTATTAACACCCTCTTCCAAGGTTCTAGAATGGGTCTCTAGCGTATCGATGCGATCATTCAAATTTTTGACCAACATTTCCACCTTTTCAAAATTTTGCTGGATATCTTTACTATGGGTCTTAACATCTTCTAGTTCATTATGCAGGCCGTTGCCATCTTTCACAAGCAGTGAAATTGACTTCGATAAATCGTCGATCTTTTTCCCCAGCGTTTGGGTAGCCGCAGAGATCTCAAATATTCTATGATCAATATCTTTCAACCCTTCATTCGGAACGGTACTACATCCGAATAAAAAAAACATTAGAAACGAAATATAAATTATCACACAGGCTCTCATTTTGACATTAATTATAAATCAATTATGCATAAATACAAAAAAAATTTGCACGATGGAACTTTTTTTGAATTTTGAATGTTGTACATAACAATTG
>JAGWZR010000323.1 GCA_018968795.1 Planctomycetota bacterium
TCCTGGTTTCTGTAATATGTTCGATAACCTCAGTAGCTATGATAACATCTATGTTTGCATTTTGAAAGGGTATTGACGTGCAATCTCCGATTAATATCGCTTTGTAGCCTTTACATAAAGCATTCTCAGCACTGTCAAACAGTCTTTGGGGACATTGGTCCATACCGTAGAGGTAATTATCGGTAGACAACATCTGACCGTAGGGAGCGTCTGCGCATCCAATATCTAAAATTAAATTATCGGTTCCACATGTCCTTAAAATGGTTTTCGCTTTTAATGGCAGGGGGACATCGCTTTGCTTTTGTAATTGCTTAACTCGTATCTCTATAAACTGGGTGGCAAGATCGATAGTATGTCTTGTCTCACCATCTCGATTACATTGACAGGGTGATGATGAGAGTTTTCTGAAATCAATAATTTCAATTCCTTCTACGACATAACTGCTATAACTTTCTCCGCATTTTCTGCATACATAGGCATTTTCTACCTTTGCAAGGTTGCCGCTGCAGTTTAAACATCTATATCCTATATTATTTATTATCCGTTGCCTATACACAAAACCCCCTTACCTTCTACCAAAATCCAAATTTAGCAGTGGAGTAATGTATTATTTATTCTTTTTAAGTATTCCATATTTCAAGATGCAAAAATAGCCTTAATACCATCTTTCCACGTTATTTTCTTGCCTTCAGAATAATCCCTTCCCCAGTACGAAATACCTACTTCATAGATACGGCATTTGAGACGCGCCAGCTTGACGGGGTACAGGATATCACTTCATTTTACTATTTCAAAGACTCGGATATGCGGATAACTGTCCTTAGCAAAAACCAGCTTAAAATTATCCGGGAAAGTTGTCGATGTTAGTAGGTATCTAAATTGTTCTGAGAATAAACATCTTTCTGAAACAACTAGATAGTCGACATCTTTTTCTTTTATATAATTAAGTAATTCTTCGGCGCTATATCCCGTTTGCGTGCGTCCATCACTTAATAGTATTTTAAATGGAATATCCACATTTTCTGCCTCTGCATAATAAGAAACAATTCCAATCCCAAATACTTTTGACTTTTGCCAGGTTGTGTGATTCTTAATAAATTGCCCCGCCGCTTTAAATTCTGCCTCGTCGTCCTTTATCATGCCTACCCAGATATCCATTTTCATAACGCTCATTATTACAAGAAGCGACGCAGTAATTCCTGTTATGACGATAGTTCGTCTGATGTGTTGTAATTTATTTATGGAAGATACGAGCCATTCACTAATTTCTAAGATACCTATGGAAGCAAGAATTAAAAAAAACGGCAAAATAACCGTGATGTGTCTCGTTACAGATAATACTAGAGGTAAGGTTAAAAGGGGTGTAAAAATGGCTACAAATATGAAAGTGTATTTAATGAGGTCTTTTTTATCCCACGCTTTACGAAATAGTCCAACTCCTGCAATGATCATGATCGGGTAAGGTAAAACATCGGGTATTTGCTGCGTAAATAAATAAAAGGCATTTTTTAAATAGCGGATAAAGAGATTGGGACTGATATAGTTGGCCATTTGGAACGCCAGAGAGGATTTTCTGAGTATCGACAGCTCTCCTGTATAAAAAAAATACACTGTCTGAAAAGCAAGAGCAATGGTAATGAAACCGCAAGCAATATAAAATATGCGATTGATACTATTAAAAGATAAGCTATATTGAGGATTTTCTTTTAACAATATTATGGCGATTGCTAAGAATATAATGGAAATACCATAAAGTAATCCTTCTGTTCTTGTTGCGTAAGCACAACCTGAAAATAATCCTGCAAAAAAAAGGTATCTTGCTTTAGAAGATTGAATTCCATACACAAGCGTGCAAAACGCCGTTGCGACTAAAAGATGGTAAAGGGATTCGGTTCCAATTTTTGTTGCATAATCTATCAGGGTAGGCTCAAAAATAAATAGTATACAGGCTATAACGGCGATAGAGGTGTTGAATAAACGGTAAGATAAGAAATATAAGGGAATAACGGTTAGAGAACTTGCTATTATCGAGGTAATCTGTCCGGCTTTTTCAAAATTGTGAACGACTATGTTCGCTAATCCTACTATAACACTATAAAGGCAAAAATACGGTTGGTTGCCCATAAAGCGAAAGTTAACAAAATCTTTTGCAGAAGATAAGTAGCCGATGCTGTCGCCCTCAATGACAGTGTTATAACTGCCAAAATAAACCCTTATAATCAATGCCCCCAAGAATAAAAATGAAATATGCCTATTGTATGAATTTGTGAGACAGTTAGAAAGTTTCATGGGCAATATTTTCGCATTATCTTATTTGTGATATACCTGCTTAGTTTTAAGGATTTTTTGCGCTTTTAGTTTACTTGTATTTACATACTCATCTAAAATAGCCTCGACCGTTGAGATTGGCGTAGCGACCATGAATATCTGAAAAGAGAAAAGC
>JAGWZR010000324.1 GCA_018968795.1 Planctomycetota bacterium
GACTACCGGTATTGGCAATGCCCCATACATTTTGAGTCCCGGGAATGCCGAGGCCATGGAGGGAGGCACGAAATACGGTCCTTTTAACGATTCTCCTGATACGATTCACAAAAATCAATATTCTGAATTACACACGCGTTCGGAGTTTTGTGGAGGCTGCCATGATGTATCACACGCGGGGAATGATCTTCCTATAGAACAGACATACACTGAGTGGCGACAGGGTCCTTACAATACGACCGATCCCCAAACAACTGTACATTGTCAGGATTGCCATATGAGACAGCGTCCGGGTTTTCCAAGTACTGGCAGCACAGATAGGCCAGATAACCCGGGTTTAGCATCACCTGAAATTATGGGTGGCAAGAAACGTCCTCATATATGGACTCATTATTTCGTTGGCGGGAGTGTTACCCCTTTGTCTCTGCCACCCAATTCGGAATTACAACCACAGTTGGCGCTTGATAGACTTAAAAACGCTGCAAATCTGGAGATTTTTATAGACCCCAGCTATAAAAAAAGTGATTTACTAAGATTCCAGATCATCATAAAAAATACGGGCGCAGGGCACTATTTACCCACAGGGCTTACCGAGATGCGACAAATGTGGTTAGAGGTTTCTGTAACTGATGCAGAAGGTAAAATAGTTTATCAAAGTGGGATGGTGGATGAAAAAGGAAATATAGATTCCAACGCCGCTATCTATCATACAGTATTCGGAAATGAGAGGGGTGAACCGACACTTTACGTGTGGAGTGCAACACACGTCATTTCAGATAATCGCATTCCTCCGAAGGGTCAAAAGGAAGAACATTTCGCTTGCTTAATTCCGACTGATATTAAATTTCCACTAAAGATCAAGGCTATTTTACATTATCGAAGTGCGCCCCAGGATGTTGTAGATGCACTTTTGGTGGAGAAGACCATAAAACTCCCTATTGTTGATATGGCGGCACTGTCAACGGAAATTAGCTTGTAGGTTATTTAGTTTGGTATTTGATTAGAATATTGATAGATTCATCCACAAACAAAACAATAATTCAATAATAAATCACCTTCCATATTTTTTCACACTAAGTTGTCCCTCACTAATCGTATCGATTTTGCATAATCATTGCTTGGTAATTAAAATTGCCTAGATAGTGTCATTAAAATGCCTGAGAATGGGCATAAATGGCTTATTTTAGAATAAACCGTAGGGGCCCTGCACCTTTGTGTATAAAGATTGAGTAAGATTGCAAAATGAGAGATATGCGTTTGTAATTTTTTATTTTAAGTGATGTTATTGATTATGATTTTTAAAACACTGCAAGGCGCTAAAGTAGTGCTGTTTATTGAAATAGAGTAGCATATTTTATCCTTACTATTGGTAAATCAATCGAGAAAAAAACTAAAAGTTTATTTTCAAGGATGGTCTTTCTCAATTTGAGGATTGGATTTCTTTTGTTTGTTGGCACTTAATTTGTAACTTTAACCAATAGAACGAATTTATATGTTGAGATTCTTCGGTTGATTTACCCCTTCAGAATGATAGAGGGATGACATCAAATAGTATGCTTCATGAAGCGAAATGCATATTTCAAAATAAGGAAAATATTTTGAAAGAAAACAAACATCTAAAAAACACGGTTATCTTACTCATATTAAACATTCTAATTGTTCTTGCTCTTATCAAAAATATACGGGCGGAAAATTCGTTTGAATTGGCAGATGACCCTTCAGGCGATATTCTTACGGTACAAAGTCTTTTTTCCGTCGATACGAAATCTTCGTTAATGACGGAGGGAAGGGAGGCATATAAAAAGGGGGACTATGAAACGGCTTTGACTATCTTCAAAGAGATAGCAGAGATTAATCCAGATTATTATGATGCGTGGATTGGGGTTGGCAACTCATTGTGCAACCTCGGCAGATTTGAAGATGCCATTGAGGCGTTTGGGAAGGCGACGCAGATTAATCCTAACAAATTTGAAGGATGGAATAATAAGGGTCTTTTGTCGCTTCGTCTGAGAAAATATCCAGAGGCCATTGAAGCTTTTAGCCACGCCATAAAGATTAAGCCTAACTCACATGAGGTCTGCTACAATATCGGTCTGGTCCTGAGCGAACTGGGGAAGGTCAAAGAGGCCATTAACGCCTTTGATAAGGCACTTAAACTTAAACCAGATTTTGTGGAGGCACTTGATTTGAAGGGGCTTACTCTTGCACAGATGAGACGATTCCAAGAGGCACTTGACGTCTACGAAAAGGCAGTGGCGCTCATGCCCACCAATGATGAGCTAGTCTATCGGAAAGGGCTAATGCTTCTACGATTGAAACGGTATGAAGAGGCTATATCTGTCTTCGATAGGGTATTGGAACTCAATCCAAATCACTATGTCGCATTGATCGATAAAGGCATGTCTTTGGATGATATGGGCAAAGGGAATGAAGCAATT
>JAGWZR010000325.1 GCA_018968795.1 Planctomycetota bacterium
CTTCAAACGAGATGTTATCTACCGCATATACCTCCGCATAACGTTTTGACAAATGATCAACTTTAATCATAATTTAAGAAATTCTCCCCTTGATATTTTTTTACCAAAAACTTCTTTTCAGTAAATTTCTGATCGAGTGCTGGAACAACTTCCCGCACTACAAAAAATATTTATTTAAACAACAAATTCTGAACTAAAAATTTTTGAATGTCATGCATTTTCGGCAGGTAAATTAGCTAGAATGCAGTTAACAATCAGGTTTTTGGCTAACGAAAAGCCATCCACGTATGCCTATAATCTATAATGACAACGGAGCAAAATAAACCTCTGCCGCACAAAAATCTTATGATTTTTCAACTTTTTTAGATCCGGAAATTTGAGGCGGCAATTCCTTTCCAGCGCTCAGTTTGATCTTACCTTGCATCAATTCTAAAAAAGCGATCTGCGTAGGGTCATCGGTCTTTGTCTCAACAAATAGAGGCGCTCCTTTAATAATCTGCCTTGCCCGACTTATAATCAGCGATGTAAGCCACAGTGGACCGCCAACCTCCCTTGAGAGTTCATCTATATTTTTATAGTTCACATTAACACCTATGATAATACATAATGTTCCCAAAATTGGGTAAAATCCAAAAAATTTGCACCCTATTCAGAATGAACAACCAGAATGGAAACATGTTATGATACACATAAAGTCTTTTTTGTCAAGGGAAATTGAGCGGTAAAAATTTCTTGAGAAATGAGTTCTGATTATGATAGTATATTTGTTTTATATCATTTAAAGAATATTTTGTCTTTATTAGTTATAGAATGGGAGAGAGTATGGCAAGGATATATGAAGATATCACCAAAACGATTGGTAATACTCCATTAGTCAGACTAAATAACGTTACCAAGAGATTAAATGCAACCGTGGTTGCGAAGATGGAATCTTTCAATCCTCTGGCCAGTGTGAAAGATCGTATTGGAATAGCGATGCTTGAAGCAGCGGAAAAAGCGGGATTAATCAAGAAGGACACCATTATCATAGAGCCCACTTCTGGCAACACCGGAATTGCATTAGCCTTTGTGGCGGCTTCAAAAGAGTATAAGTTAATTTTAACAATGCCAGACACCATGAGTATAGAACGACGGGCACTCCTGAAGGCATTTGGCGCAGAAATAGTATTAACGCCCGGATCTGAAGGTATGAAGGGCGCAATCAATAAAGCTGAAGAACTCCTAAAAAATACCCCTAATTCGTTTATGCCGCAACAATTCAAGAACCCAGCCAATCCAGAGATACACCGCAGGACAACAGCCGAAGAAATATGGAACGATACTGATGGTAAGATTGATATCTTTGTTGGTGGGGTAGGCACAGGTGGAACGATTACTGGCGTTGGCGAGGTCATTAAGAAACGCAAACCATCATTAAAGGTAATTGCCGTCGAACCCGCCGATTCTCCCGTACTTTCTGGCGGAAAACCAGGCCCGCACAAAATTCAGGGAATAGGCGCTGGATTTATACCTGATATTCTCAATATGAAAATAATCGATGAGATTGTTACCGTTAAAAACGAACAGGCATTTGCAGTATCCCGGCAACTGGCGCGAGAGGAAGGAATTTTGGTGGGCATTTCTTCCGGAGCTGCTGCCTATGCAGCGCTCCAAGTAGCTGCACGACCTGAAAATAAAGGGAAGCTAATTGTGGTTGTGTTCCCCGATACAGGAGAAAGGTATTTGTCTACTGTTTTATTTCAGGAACTTTAATGTTTGAACGCATAAAAGAGGACATTAATGCCGCCTTTCAAAATGACCCGGCTGCAAGGAGCAAGCTTGAAGTAATTTTATGCTATCCAGGTGTGCATGCCTTATGGATGCATCGGGTATCCCATTATCTGTGTAAGAAAGGCTGGATAGTATTGCCCCGTTTCATCTCCCACATCAATCGGTTCTTAACAGGAATTGAAATACATCCCGCAGCTGAAATAGGGCGTGGCGTGTTTATCGATCACGGCATGGGCGTTGTTATTGGCGAAACTGCGATAATTGGGGATGGGTGTCTTCTTTACAAAGGCGTCGTCCTTGGCGGCACAACTACGGAAAGGGCAAAACGACACCCAACGCTTGGCAAAAAGGTTATCGTAGGTTCAAACGCCTGTATATTAGGTAACATAACCATTGGGGATTATGTGCGTATCGGTTCAGGTTCTGTAGTGGTCAACGACGTACCTCCTCATGCAACCGTGGTTGGAGTACCTGGCAGAATTATTGAGCGACAAAAGAGGAAACCGCACGATGTGATGTTGGATCATGCGCAATTGCCTGACCCTATTGCCGAGGCTCTTAAGGTTGTGTTAAAAGAAAATCGCAAACTTAAACAACGTATTAAAAAGCTAGAAGACAATTTAAATCTTTCAAGCGAACAGGATGACTATGTTTCTGAGGCAGAATC
>JAGWZR010000326.1 GCA_018968795.1 Planctomycetota bacterium
TTGAATTAAATAATATACGATACCGCGGTGAACTCAGAATATTGCAACAACTTAACAATAAATTCTCCATCATAGAAGAAGCGCCTCTTGAAAATTTCGTCGCAGGCGCTCTTGGCAGCGAGATGCCGCAAACCTGGAACGACGAAGCTTTACGTGCTCAGGCGGTAACAATAAGAACCTATGCAATGTACAAAACCAAGATGAGACGAAGCGAAGTCTACCACCTGGACATGTTGGACATTGCATATCGAGGCAAAGCTGGTGAAACCACAAGACTCAACAAGCTTGTACAGGAAACAAAGGGTATAGTTATGGCGTACAATAGAAATGTTTTCCCGGCCTATTTTCACAGCACGTGTGGAGGGCATACTGAAGATATTTACCATATATTCGGTAAACCTAGCATACCCCCATTGAGTGGGGTGTCATGTAATTACTGTAATAACTCAAAATTTTCCAATTGGAGCATTGATATTAGCAAAGCGGATATTGAAAAAAAACTACGAGAGGCAAATATCTATGTTTCAAACATAAGCACAGTAAAGACTACATATCCAGGAGCTGGCAATCACGGCTCACGGATAGAACTTGTTTCCACTAATGGAACAAAAGAAATGAACGCAAATGATTTTCGATTACTGATCGGCCCAAACCATTTGTACAGCACGGCCTTTCATTCCAAAAATAATGGGAAAAACATTACCTTTTCTGGAAGGGGATGGGGACACGGCGTAGGGCTCTGCCAGTACGGCGCCGAGAGCATGGCTGAAAAGGGGTCCAAGTGGACTGATATTTTAAAGCATTACTACCCGAAAATAGAATTGGTCCGTATGTATTGATTATCTCTATGCGGAGTTGTTGTTGTTGATTTTTAAAGTCTTAGCAATTGACAAGCAAACAAAGGCGAGGTGCGGTGAACTTCAACTAGCTAATTATACTATTCCGACACCGGTTTTTATGCCCGTTGGTACACAAGGAACAATTAAAACCTTAACTCCAAGGCATATAAAGGAAACCAACGCAAAAATTATCTTATGCAATGCGTATCATCTCTGCCTGAGACCCGGAGAGAAAATTATTATGCAGTTGGGAGGCCTTCATAAATTTATGGGTTGGGATGGCGCAATTATCACCGATAGCGGGGGATATCAGGTATTTTCTCTTGCTGACCTAACAAAGGTTTCAAATGGGGGAGTAGAATTTCAATCCCCTATCGATGGGACAAGGCTATTTCTTACCCCAGAAAGGATGACACAGATACAAAATGATATCGGAGCTGATATCATCATGGCATTTGATGAATGTGTTCCCTATCCCTGTGAGCAGGATAGAGCAAGTATAGCGGTAAAAAGGACACTCGATTGGGCAGAACGTTGTTTAACCGCGCACAGGAACAAGCAGCAGACGCTATTTGGCATCGTTCAAGGAAGCGTATTCAAGGAACTTCGTATTGAATGCGCGAAAAAACTCGCGGAGATGAATTTCGAGGGATACGCAATTGGTGGATTAAGTGTGGGCGAAGGAGCTTTTTTAATGAATGAAGTACTCGATTACACGGTAGATCTTTTACCGCAATATAGGCCAAGGTATCTCATGGGAGTTGGGTTTCCTCTCGATATCCTAAATGCAATAGAGCGCGGAATTGACATGTTTGATTGCGTCCTGCCAACACGCAATGGAAGAAATGGATGTGCCTTTACAAGTACAGGCAAAATAAAAATACTTAATAGCCAATATAAGGAAGACTCTCAACCCTTGGACATAACGTGTACTTGTTATACATGCCAAAATTTCACAAGGGCATATCTGCGGCACCTCTTCCTTGCTAGTGAAATTTTGGGATTGGTCTTGATGTCATTACACAATATATGTTATTTTCAAAACCTGATGCAACAAGTAAGGGCATCTATTATTCGAGGTGAATTTAAAGATTTTAAAACTGATTTTTTATTAAAACAGCCTGAGTTATAAATACGCAGACGTAACTCAACGGACACTATTTCGGAGTGAAAATTTTTAACTACAATTAAGGAGGAATAAAATGCTTTTCTTATTACAAGCAGCCGGTAAACAGTCGTCACCAAGCAGCATGCTGTCCATGTTGCTTCCATTTATACTTATGTTTGTTGTAATGTATTTTTTAATACTGAGACCCCAGAAAAGAAAGGAAAAAGAGCGAAAGGCGCTGCTATCCAGGGTTAAAAAGAATGATCGAGTTGTTACCGCTGGCGGAATCCATGGACTCATTACGTCTGTCAGAGAGAATGAAGTCATCCTCCGTGTGGATGATGCCAAAGATGTAAAGCTCAAGGTTGACAGGAGCGCAATTGCCACGGTATTAGAAGTTTCTCACGATGACGAAGCTGCGGAAGAATCTGAGAAACCAAAAGAAATAGCGAAAGAAAGTAAGGAAACAAAGTAACATTATTTAATCT
>JAGWZR010000327.1 GCA_018968795.1 Planctomycetota bacterium
ACTTCCTTTGCGAGAGACATATAGTCTTCAGAGCCATGTGAACCAGGCGCATAAGAAATAATGGGTTTACCGTGACTCGGCGATTCAGAAAGTTTTACATTTTTCCTGACAACTGTATGAAACGCCTTATCCCCCAGCGGAGGATATTCTTTAACCTTTTCGATAACCTCGTTACAAAGACGGGCACGGCTGGTATACATACAAAAAATGATTCCCGTAATCTCCAACTTGTTATTTAATCTCTTCCGAATAACTTCATAAGTATCTAACAATTTACTTACCCCTTGCAATGCAAAAAATTCAGTCTGCAAGGGGATAAACAGCTCACGCACCAATGTCAAAACATTAAGAGTCAATAAACCAAGAGAGGGTGGGCAGTCAACAAGGACATAATCATATTTATTTAATGCATCTCCCAAATATTCTTTTAGCACCGTCTCTCGCCCCACCACGCCTACCAGCTCAATTTCTGCGCCAGAAAGTTCAATATTAGACGGAATAATGTCCAGACCATGAATTTTGGTGTTTAAAATCACTTCGTTTGGCTTGCAATCCCCCATAATGAGATTATATACGGAATGCTTTAAATTGTGAATATCCACCCCAAGATGTACACTTAAATTGGCTTGTGGATCAATATCAATAACCAGCACCTTTTTCCCCAGCATTGCAAGACAAGCACCCAGGTTTGCAGTTGTAGTAGTCTTACCAACTCCCCCCTTCTGGTTTAGTAATGCAATACTTCTCATTATTGTACATCCTCCTATTTAAAGATAGGTCTATGCGACACAAATTAAATATTACCCGAAAGCTAGCTTTATATCAATTCAAACGAATAAAATTTAATGTCAATTACTTTCTCATTTTGGCGACTTTTCAATTTTTCCCATACCGTGACATTTTATTTGTTTGTGTTCGTTTTGCTTCTGAGTATATATGCTTGCAAGAGTCTTTGACATCAATTCAGTTGCTAAAATCACTTGTTCCCTAGCGATCTTTAAGATAGGCTTTGATATTGGAGACGTTTTTTTCGTGGAATCCCACAGAGTACGAGCATCAATATTAAACTTGTTGGCAATATCAGAGACACTGAATTTTGAGCGGTAGGGATTAGAAATCGTTGCGCAATGTGCGCCAACCACAGTATTTTCATTTATACATATGGGTATTGAAAGAAGGGCTAAGCCACCTGGGCATACATTTTCAAAAGTTTTTTTTAAGTGAATAGCACTATTTGACAATTGCCATCTAAAGGCGAGACATAAATCTTTTTGTTCGCTGATAAAACGCAGTGTTTGGCAATACGGGGAAGTATTAATTTCATTAATCACTCCCCCGTCTACATCAAATATAATATCGTTGGTATTTAGAATGCTCATTAAGTAGAGTTGAATACTATAAATGAGTTCTTTATCGAAATCGATTTTTAATTGTCTTATCGGTTCCACGCTAGCTTACCTAATAAATTTGGAATAGGCAGCTTCTTGATGACAGGACACAGCGAATTTGATATACTATACAAAAAACGAAATTTGTTTTCAACAAAACTCCTATAATTTTTTCAGATTACGGCACAGAATACACTGTTTTGAATAACCAGTATTTTAATAATAACCACCTTTCCTCCAACTTTTATGGGTGGCCTTTTACAAAAAAAACTACTATTTTTTCTATCTTCTCAATAGCATTGGCATACTTTGTTCTGCTTAGACCACTTGCCGGATTCCTTACCGTTGCAGATACTCCCAAACACAGCGAGGCCATAGTGGTGCTAGGAGAAGGATGGCTGTTCCACGAGTCGTCCATGCTGTAAAATTGTATGAAAAGGGGCTTGCACCAACAATTATCCTTACGGGGCAGGAGATGAAATTTAACGGCAGCGAGATACGATTCAAGAATATTAACCTGACAGAACCACTATTTACTAGCATGCTGGCAAAATTGTATGGTATACCAGAAAGAAATCTCTTTCTTGAAGAACGACCATATAGCACTTACGGAGACGCAAAATATGTAAAAGAAGACCTACTTAAGATGGGCATCCATTCGGCTATAATAGTAAGTGACCCTTATCACATGAGACGCGTTTCTATATATATTTAAAAAAGTTTTTAGAGATACTTCCATCTCTTTAATCTTTAGCCCAGCGGCTGACGATGATAACAAATTAGAATTTGATACTTGGTGGTCACCAGATGATATCCACTGCATTTTATCAGAATATGCAAAGATTGCTTATTATCTGATCCGATATTAAATACAAACTCTATATTTTAAGCTAACAGCAAGACCTCTATATGATAAAGGCGTCCATAATAATTCCCACATATAATCGTGGAAAGTTGCTGTATGATACCCTTAAAAACCTTTTAGGACACCTACCGGCCGATGTAGAAATCATTGTGGTAGATCAGAGCGAAGAGATCCACCCC
>JAGWZR010000328.1 GCA_018968795.1 Planctomycetota bacterium
CCTACGGTATAAACTATAAGTTGATTACTACACGTGAACAGCAATGTTGCTTGCAGTATGTGTTGATAAAATTCGTCTCAAGACGACGAAAGTTTTTTTACACCTCCCTGTTCCCCCCCTTGCGAAGGGGGGAAAGAGAGGGGTCTTTTGGTTGCGGCTTTGTTGCGCTATGACATTTATACAAGGAAATTTTTAATTGGGGATAATTTTATCAGTAATGGTAATGTAAGTCAATATTTTAAATTCAACCAAACCATAGCCTTAGTTTGTTTTTACTTGCCATATAATCAATTGATTCTTTATAATGCAATCTTAAACATAAGTTAATAAATTATTATTTTTATAACCTTGAAGAGGATATTTTATGTCAGCAATTATTATTGATGGTGAATCTGTCGCTGGAAAGATTCGAGCGCGGTTAATTGAAGAAATTGACACCTTGAAGAAAAAGGGACTTTGCCCTCATTTAAAGGCTATTCAGGTAGGAGAGAATGCATCTTCAAAACTGTATGTTCAAAATCAACAAAAACAGTGTGAGACAATTGGTATTACATACACCTTGGATGAACTGCCTGCAAATACTAAAGAAGATGCCTTGATAGAACACATAAGAAAACTGAATAGCGATCCTCAAGTGACGGGTATAATTTTGCAAATGCCTTTGCCCGATGGTATAAATGCAAAAAAGGTACAGACCTTAATCGCTCCTTATAAAGATGTAGAGGGAATGAATCCTGTCAACATGGGTGAACTTGTTTATGGAAATACAAAACTAGTGCCATGCACGGCTATGGCTGCAGTGGAGATTGTTAAATCGCTAGGGATTGAAATTCGAGGCAAAGAGGTAACAATTGTCGGACGTAGCGCCATTGTGGGAAAGCCTGTCAGCTTGTTAATGTTGGATTTATCCGCGACACCTACAGTGTGCCATTCAGGCACAAAGGACCTCTCTGCTCAAACAAGAAAGGCTGATATTTTAATTGCTGCCGTTGGTAAGGCAGAAATGGTTAAAGGGGACATGATCAAACCGGGCGCTATTGTGATTGATGTGGGGATCAACCGTGTAAAGGACTTAGACACGAATGGAAACACTGTTATGAACAAGAACGGTAAACCAAAAATGAAAACAGTGGGCGATGTTGAATTTGCTACAGCGAAGGAAGTTGCCTCTTATATAACTCCCGTACCTGGCGGTGTGGGACCCGTTACGGTTGTGATGCTACTAAGGAATACCGTGGAAGCATTGAAAATGAGTGCAAATCTTTAGTTATGAATAAAAACAAAATCCTCATTGCTATACCCGTTTTTAATGAAATGGATGTGTCTAACATCATTCAAAGGGTTAAAAGCTTTTCCAGATATGTGTTAGTGGTGGATGATGGCTCTACCAATGGTTTCACCAAAGACTTGGGGGATGTGGGAAACTTACATATTCTTACACATCCAAGGAATCTGGGATACGGCAAAACAATCATAGATGCATTCACATTTGCAACTAAAAATGGATATGATTATTTATTAACGATTGATAGTGACGGGCAGCATGAACCCGAAGAAATCCCTCTGTTTTTAAAAGAAATTCCATTTTACGACTATGATATCTTATCGGGGTCTCGGTATTTTTTCCCAACAAGAGTAGGTAAGGAAGCTCCCTTAGACCGATATCGAATTAATAAAGAGATTACAGGCATTTTAAATCGTATAACGGGGTTTAATTTGACGGATTCATTTTGTGGCTTTAAGGCGTATAAGGTAGAAAAGTTGAGGTTAATGCATTTGACTGAGTCTGGATACGGTATGCCATTGCAATTATGGACACAGGCGTGGAAGTTGGGTTTGCGGGTAAGGGAGATACCTGTTAAACTAATATATAAAGACCTTACAAAACGATTTAAAGGTATTTTAGAAGACCCTAATACGAGACTGCGTTATTATAAAAATATCATAGAGGAAGAACTTGCAGGGATAGAACAGAATGGTGCAGCAGTGTGGGGAATGAAAAAGAAACTAAGATTTTAGTGCGTATCAAGTTTTTATAGCTATATGAGGGTATTTAGAAAAGACATGCTTCCCAACGCTCTTTATGTACACATCCCATTTTGTGCAAGAAAGTGCATCTATTGCGATTTCAATTCGATTGTATCAGAATCAAAAACAATTGACCGCTATCTTCAGGCTCTTGAAAAAGAGTTAAATTCATTACGAGACCAATATGTATTTAAGACGGTCTATATAGGCGGAGGGACACCAACCGTATTGACTGAAACCCAGCTAGAAAAATTACTTTGCAGTGTTATTCGCTCTATTCCAACCCTTGAAATTATAGAATATACAGTTGAAGCAAATCCCGGCACATTAACAGTAAACAAGGTTGGGTTGTTAAAGGAATATCTGGTGAACCGTGTAAGTTTGGGAGTGCAGTCATTTCA
>JAGWZR010000329.1 GCA_018968795.1 Planctomycetota bacterium
CTCTCCAAGATAGTAAGATGTTCGGAAACAAAGGCGCCAACCTTTTTACTCCCCACGTTAAACAAACCTACTATCTCACCTTCAACCGTAAGCGGAACCCTTATGTGCGAATGATACCCCTCATCCAGCAACGTCCTTTCCAGCGGCAGGATGTCCTTTTCTGAAGCAAGGTCTGAGGCAAATTGAGGCCTTCCCATTTGTATAACTTCGGTAGCCGAGGTATCACGAAATGGAACGAAAGTACCTTTTGCCAACTTGATTCCAAACCCTGCCTTATAGACAAATCCGCCCCTCTCCCTGCTTATTAAAACAACGGTTACCCTGTCTGCAGGTATGAGTCTTGTAACCATCGATGATATAGCCTCAAGGATATCCTGAGTTTCTAATGTTGATAAGATGCTCCGATCTATCTCGTGCATCACCTGGATGGTCTCTATCTTGCGGGAGAGTTCCATCGCCTTATCTATAGATTCCTTATAAAGTCTCGTTTCTTCAAGGGCAGTAGAAACCTGATGGGCAATCCCCTCCATAACCTCCTTGTCCTTTCCTGTAGAGACGCATTGCAATGTGTCTCTTACCGTAATGTTACTGTGTGGATCGTTAGTTATTATCTATATGACAATGCCATATGACAATGCCATGCAAATGGTTTGGCATAATAATCCAATCCATGTATCCATGGAAACATTTTTACGAACCTGCAACTTTTTTGCCATTCCATCCGCTACAATCTCCCCAATGACTGACAACCGCACTTTCTCATCAATCACATCACCGAAGAGGCATTTTTTGTCTTGCGTACAAATAGTCACAAAGTAATATCCATCCCTGGAATAATCCCAGTCTTTTAACCGTGTGGATTCAATACGATATTTATCCTTGTACAGCATCATAATATATCCCACCTATCGTAGAGACGTCCCGATGGGGCATCTCAATTTTATTTTGCCATGGCATTTTTCGTAAAAGCATTCTATGTATTGTTATTTGCCCGTACACCTTTGAGGCGCAAGATTCAGGCAGTATATCGTTGTAATTATAACAATTGGTATAAGAGATATGCAGAGAGCAAAAGCGAGTAACCTGATTAAAAATCTTTGTAATAGTTTAGCTCACCGCAGAGACCGCTAAAATCGCAGAGGTTATCAGAGAGAAGAAAATAAAATTGCGGGAATTTTGCCTGTTTTATCTTGTTTTCTCTGCGTTCTACGCGCTCTCGGCGGTGAACTGTTACAAATCTTTAAAGCAATTTTCCGAGAGGACCAAGGTCGATGTTAAGGTCTTCTGACTTTAAACCAAACTGGGATTTGAGTTCTTCCATTTTTTCTGCCAGCTTCATGAAAGTAGTCCCCACGTTGTTTATCTCCTCCCTGGTTAATGTCCCACTATCGATGCGTCTGATGGCCTGACGTTCCAGGAGTTCACGTAATAATTCGATAATGGTTAGCACTAACTTTGCAAGCCCCTTGCTCACATCCGCCTGATCGATATTAATGTGATTTGGCAGAACACTCTTTTTCTCAGACATGACACGGCTGAATATATCTGGTGTGTCGGTTTCAATGTTTGGCATGGATTCTCCAAGTATAGTATTGATACTAAAATACCCCTCACCCAAACCCTCTCCAACGAGGGGCGAAGGAACTTTTCCTCCCTTGACGGGAGGGATTAAGAGAGATTTGAGAGATTGCTTCGGAACTCACGACCTTGCAATATGTCGCTGGATTAAAGTTCTATTTACCGTAACAAAATAATCATACTAGTTTTTTGGATTCAAGTATTTCTACACGTTTTTTTATTGCCTCTAGCTCGTCCGCATTTTGTGCCGTATTCAACCCAAGATTGAAATCCTTATCTGTTGCCCACCAGTCCATACCCATTTCCTTTGCCTTTTCTACTGAGGCAATCACAAGGCGTATCTGTATGGTCAGGAGTTCGATGTCAACGAGCTTGATCTTGATATCTCCGGCAATGACCAGTCCTTTGTCGAGGATTCGTTCCAATACATCGGCGAGCGTTGCTGAGTTGGTCGACTGTGTTATAGCGGTACGCTGTTTTTCCATAGTATACCTTTCGTATTTTTATGTTGTTTTTAGAAATACCGATTCGTTGCGATATAAGAGATAAGAGGTACGAAGTACAAGATAAACTCATACCTCATACTTCACACACGTCTTCACCTTTGGTTGCGGTTACATCATGTTATGCTCTTGCCTGTATTTGTCTCGCTGTTTCCACGGAGGTTAATAATGCCCTCAGCCCAATGTAAATCAGGTCAATGTTCGCCACAGATATCGTGATGTCACCGTGGACTACCACGCCTGTATTCAGTACACGATCGAGTGTTTCACAAAGAGAGATGCGCTGCTCCTCCAATAACGGAGAAGTTTTATAATCACTTGTTCTCTTCCCAACCAATACCTCTCCAC
>JAGWZR010000330.1 GCA_018968795.1 Planctomycetota bacterium
GAAGAAAGCACCGTTTGGGTCGGCGGATTGGATAGGATTCACCGGGCAAGAGGAATCATCCGGTGTTTTGACTTATCGGCCACGCCATTTGCCCCATCAGGTAAAAAAGCAACTGAAGAGGCATTGTTTCCCTGGATTGTCAGCGATTTCGGCTTGAATGATGCGATTGAGTCAGGATTGGTAAAAACACCGAGGGTTGTAATCCGTGATGATGCCAATGTAGATGCTAACCTGCGTTCACGGCTCTATCACATATATGTGGATGCTACTGTAAAAGATGACATCAACCGCAAGGCAGAAGAAGGCGAACCGCTTCCAGACCTCATCAAAAATGCCTATCTGCTCTTAGGTAAGGACTGGAAGGCCGCTAAAGACGCATGGGAAAAGGCAGGATATAAAATTCCGCCCGTGATGATAACCGTAGCGAACACTACGTACACATCTGCCCGCATTAAATATTCTTTTGACCACGATGTCTTTTTACTATCCGTTGCCGGATTGGGTGATTTATGCGATCAAGAGAAAACATTGCAGATTGACAGCAGGATTCTTGATAAAGCAGAAGCCGAAACAGAGGAAGTATATATCATTGCATAAATAAAGCGACATATGTTATAGTGGCACCATCATTAAATAAAGGAGGTGCCATGAAAGCGATCAAAATCCATGGGACGACCAAAAAGGTACAGCAACTGGTTAAACTTAGCAAACAAGCACTTCGAGAAGGAGCGTATCGAGTTGCCAGTCGACTCCACGCCGTGGTACTCAGCATGGAGGGTAAAACAGCTCCCCAAATTGGCAACATTCTCAAGGTACACCGTTCCAAAGTCTCCATATGGCTACGGAACTGGCAGCAAAAAGGGATGGACGGTGTGTTGGAGGGGCATCGCCCTGGACGTCCGCCGTCTCTGTCCGATGACCAACAACGAAAACTTACAGACATATTGGACAGCGGCCCTGTGGCATATGGATTCACATCGGGCGTCTGGACATGTCCAATGGTTGCCAGAGTCATTGATGAAGAATTTTCTGTTTCTTATCACCCAGCTCATGTTTCACGTATCCTTCATGAACTCAAGTTTTCCGTCCAACGTCCCAAGAAAACTCTGGCCCAAGCAGACAAAACACATCAATCCCGATGGATTCGCTACCAATATCCCAACATTAAAAAAAAGCCAAAATCGAAGGAGCGGCCATCCTCTTCGAGGACGAAGCGAGCTTCCGGCAAGACCCAACCCTCTATCGAACATGGGCGAGGATAGGTTCTCAGCCGGAAATACCGACTATGGGGCAGAGAAACACGCTCAAAATATTCGGCACAATCGAACTGTATTGTGCCAGATTTCTCTACCACTTCCAGAAGGTCTTCAATGCCGAAACATACATCGTGTATCTCGAACGAATTTTGCAATGCTATTTCCCGCAAAAAGTATATCTGATTCAAGACAACGCATCGTACCACAAAGACAGAGACGTGTGGGCGTGGTTTGCAGACCACCGAAAATACATCGAAGTTTACAACCTCCCCGCGTATTCTCCCCAGTTCAATGCATTAGAGAGAATATGGCACCACACACGTCTTCACGGTACACACAATCGATACTTTCTAACTCAGGAAGAACTTCACTCTGTCTTGACTTCAACGTTTCGGAGCATTCAGAAAAAACCGTCTCAGGTTATGGGTTATCTACGTCCATATCAATAATATTTATGTCGCTTTATTTATGCAATGTTATATAATGGGTCTTGCTGGTCTGATTTGTGGCGGTCTCTTTATCTATGCGATACTTTCACAAATTTAAAGGGGGTGATAGAAATGGTTTTGAATGGTGATTTTGATGAAATAGATGAAGATGATTTGGATGATGATGACGCTGATGGAATAGATGATTGGGATGATGATGAAGAAAATGAGGGTGAATGGTAGTTGGGTATCCGTGGGATACCTGTTTTGTATAAACATTTGGGAAAATATGAAAGGGGGTGATTTGGATGGATTTTGCAAAGGATTGTTGGGAATGGCTGAAGAGTGGGGCAAAGAAGGTGTTTGTTTCTACTACTATGACAGCGGCTACCATGTTGAAGCCTGTTGTTAAGTCAATGCCTGCGGCTATGGTTGCCGTTGCGCCTGCTGTAGCTCCGATTGCTGGTGTTACGGTGGCGACTATAGCTGGTGTTCAGGTTTATGACGCTATGTTTAGCGTTGCCCAGGCTGGTGTTGATTTTACAGGTGTGACACTCAGCACGGCAGATATCTTCACGTTTACGGGGATAATCTTAGCGGCTCTTGGTGCCATTTGGGGCATTAAGAGGTTGTTACATATGGGGCGTCAGTAGGTTTTGGGGTGTGCCGTGATGACTCCGCTTTCTAGGGGCGGGGTCTCATTGGCATATAAAAAAATGATAAATGGGGAAATAATTTTATGGGT
>JAGWZR010000331.1 GCA_018968795.1 Planctomycetota bacterium
CCAGCCTTGACTTTCTGCATACTTGGCGTACATGCGAAATAGGTCGGCTGCAAAGATAGCGGCCTCTTCACCTCCTGTTCCGGCACGTATTTCAGCGATTACGTTCTTACTTGAGGTTTTATCCTCAGCAATAAATAATCCTTTAATCTCATCCATTATAGACTCTTCTTGTTTCTCCAAATCCCCTAACTCATCCTTAACCATCTCAGCTAATTCTTTATCAGTGTTTTCCTGAGCAAAGAGGCTCTCGGTTTCCTGTTTTCTCGCGCGGGTTTCTGTTAGTTGTATATATTTGCTCGCCAACTTGGAGAGACTACCATGTTCCTTTATATACGCCGTATAACGACTCGAATCCGTTATTACTTCAGGTTCAGACAATAATTTCTCCAATTCATTATACCTTTCGTATATTTTTTCTAATTTTTTCAACAAATTATCATTCATTTTTGTTTTACAATTTCTTCAGCTTTTTGGGTTTTTTTGAGCCGCCTTTGGAACCGCTCTATTTGACCAGTGCTGTCTACAAACCTTTGCTTTCCTGTGTAAAACGGATGACACTTCGAGCAGATTTCCACAGTGATCTTAGGCTTTGTAGACCTTGTCTTAAAAGTTTCTCCACACCCGCAGGTTACAGTTGTTTCCACATATTCTGGATGAATCCCTTTTTTCATTGTTTCCCCCTAAAATAAACAATGCGTTCTGTGAACGCATTTAAAATAATTACCTTTCCCTTAAATCACTGCAAAAATTTTAACAAACCCATAGACGTTCTGCAATAGAAATTTCCTGTGCCAAGCTAAAGAAATTAGTCACTCAAGCAAACCGAGTCAATTCCATTTTAATACAAATCATAATGAATCAACATCCATGCCTTACCTTAATCACTAGAAAATACCAGTGGATTTAGTTAGTCTCGATGGATACCTTTTTCTGCGTAGGGCAAATCACCACACAGGAGAAAAAGATCGTTTCAACTTACAACTTATTTTGCTGCGTCTTTTAACAACCCAAAATCTTACCCATACTTTTATAAAATTCATTTGAATATTTGCATTTATTGTATAAAATTGATGGTTTAGATTATTTCAATTTACGCTTAGAAATTACAAGATTCTTCAATGACGTTATCATTTCGGCACAATTGCTATAATTTTAGACAAAGAAGGAAAATTTTCATTATCATCTTTTTTGGACTTATTGGACTTACGAATTTATGTTTGAAGCAATTACAAATAGTTTAGAAGGTGTTCTTAGCAAATTTCGCGGGAAGGGACGTCTTACAGAAGCTAATATAAAGGACGGGCTGCATGAGGTGCGTTTGGCGCTTCTCGAGGCAGATGTAAACTATAAAGTCGTTAAGGATTTTATCCAACAGGTAACGGAACGAGCCGTTGGCGAAGAGGTAATTAAGAGTATTGCACCAGGGCAGCAGGTTATTAAGATTGTTCACGATGCATTAATTGACCTCATGGGGAAGTCTGACACAACAATCCCCTTTAAAGACGGCGAACAAACATTAATTATGTTAGTTGGTTTGCAGGGTAGTGGGAAGACTACCACGGCCGGTAAGCTTGCCAAAACAATAATTTCAAAGGGGAAAAAACCACTCCTTGTTGCCGCTGATGTACAACGACCCGCTGCAATTGAACAGTTAAAAGTATTAGGACAGCAATTAAGTGTTTCCGTATACTTTGAATACGATTCTCAACCGGTAAAGATCTGTAAAAATGCCGTTACATATGCCAAAGAAAATACCAATGACGTTGTCATCTTTGATACTGCCGGAAGATTACATATTGATGACGAACTGATGTCTGAATTAAAAGAAATCAAAGAAAAACTAGCGCCTCATCAGATTTATTTTGTTTGCGATTCAATGACAGGACAAGACGCCGTTAATAGCGCAAAGGAATTTAACAATCAATTAGGGTTTGACGGCGTAATTCTAACCAAGCTCGATGGTGACACAAGAGGAGGCGCCGCACTTTCGATACGGGCGGTTACAGGAAGGCCAATTAAATTTGTAGGGATCGGTGAAAAGTTAGACCGGCTGGAAGAGTTCCATCCGGATCGTATGGCATCCAGGATATTGGGCATGGGAGACGTTGTATCCCTTGTAGAACGGGCACAGCAAGCAATTGATCTGGAAGAAGCTCAGAAACTGAGCAAAAAAATACAAGATGATACCCTGAGTCTGGATGATTTTCTTCTGCAACTTCAACAAATCAAAAAGATGGGACCACTAAAAGAAGTCTTGGGAATGATCCCCGGCGTAGGAAATAGGGTAGATGATCTGAATGTTGATGAAAAGCAGTTACAAAAGGTAGAAGCAATTATTAAATCCATGACACTCGCGGAGCGGTCAAATCCAGACACCGTTAATGGAAGTCGAAGACTACGAGTAGC
>JAGWZR010000332.1 GCA_018968795.1 Planctomycetota bacterium
GTATGATGTTATTAAAACCATTTTAGAAAATTGGGGGAAGTAATGAAAACAAAATCTATGAGTTCTTTCTGTTGCTAAAAATTTAAAGTGAAAGAGAATTGAGAAGTCGTTATAATATGAATACAGAAAATTTCAATATTTAACAGGCTGTCCGAGAATGTTTTCACACGACAAATCCTATGCTATAATATTGACGAAATATTAGTACAACAATATTTAGTATAGTATTTGTGGGTTGATTGAATTCTCGTTCACCTTAATTTGACCCCTACAGGGCTACAGTTGATTCGCTCGATTGTCTAATTCTGAGTTTATGCGGAGGACAAACTAATGACGTTAGAAGAGATTAAGAAGATTGCAGTTCCGGCTTGTAGGGAGTTTCATGTTAAAAAATTAGATATCTTTGGATCACTTGCGCGTGGAGAAGTGACTGCAGGGAGCGATGTAGATTTGCTCGTTGAATTTGAGAACCCCATTTTGAACCCTGCAAAAAGGTACTTTGGACTGCTTCATCGGCTTGAGGATACTTTGGATTGCGAAGTTGATCTGCTCACAATCAGTGGGCTAAGGAATCCCTATTTTCGCCGCCATGTACTAAAGGAAAAGATTACCATCTATGAGGGATGAAATCCTAAAGTATCTCTTTGACATCAAAGAAGCAGCTTTAGCTATTTTCCAATTTGTGCACGGTAAGAAGTTCGAGGATTACGAACAGGACGAATTGCTATAGTGTGGGGAATCATTGAAGAGGACTTGGGTAATTTGCTCGAAGATATCGAGAGATTGAGTGGGCAGTAAGAATTAACCCCGAACTGATGCAGAATAAAAACCTAAGGAGTTGTCAGGAAATAACATTTACATTTATGGGCAAAATTGTGTAGTTCCACTCACCATGAAACTCATGTCGGTTAATGTTGACTTTTTCCATTTCCGCATTGGTGATCTTGATCTTTGTAGGATATTTCGATTTATCCAACTCCGCATGCACTTGCAATCCTTTCGATGTAGTTGTTGAACTGATCAGTTGTACTACCACTTCGTGACTTGTTAGTGGTCGGCCTCTCCAATTCATGGTAATATGTGAAAAAAGGCGATGCTCAATCTTATTCCATTTGCTTGTCCCCGGAGGGAAATGGCACACCGTAATCTCAAGTCCCGTCTCAATGGCAAGATGCTGAATTTCAACCTTCCACAATCTCACCCTATGACCATTGCTTCCCCCGCCATCGGCGCATATCAAGAGCCGTTTTACTCGAGGATACACCTGCGATCCCATTGCTCTCCACCACCGACGTAAACTCTCAACTGCAAGACTTGCGGTATCATGGTCACATCCCACATTGACCCATCCGACATTCTGCCCTATATCATATACCCCATAGGGGAGAGCCTTCCCCACATCCGTGTTTACAAAATCGTAGATATTCACTTCTTCAGGATGTCCCTTCGGTTGCCACTCTCGTCCTGTATTCCGATACTGGCCTACCAACTCCTTCTTCTTCGTGTCAACAGAAACTACCGGCCATCCCTCAGCCAAATAGCGCTTCACTTGCTCATTTATATAGCTGAATTGCTTGTCACGGTCGGCGTGACTGCTCCCTTCAAGTTTCTTCATATTTGCCTGCAAACTGTATCCCATCTCATGCAACAGTTCGCTGACCACTTGGTAGCTGACTGTTTGCCCCCTCTCTGATAGCGATTTCGATAGCTGACGCACACTCTTGCATGTCCACCGCAGGGGGGACATGGGGTCTCCTCTCGTGACGGGATCAACCAACGCCTCCAGAGCTTTTACCAAGTGAGGATTCTTGTCGATTAGCTTCTTTCTCCCTCCTCCTTCCCTCCGTATTCTTCCCCTTTCCTTCTCACTTGTTGGCGGTGTGTGAAGCTCATCAATACCCTTGTAAATTGTTGGACGAGATACGTTCGATGCTTTTGCGACAACTGCTATACCCCCCCCGCCCCCACGAACTGCTCTCGGCTGCCAATACTATTCTCTTTTGCTTCTCATTCAAGTGTGGCAATATTGCTCGTAGCTTCTGTTGAAGTACTGCTTCATTCATGCTCTCACTATATCACATCTTCCTGTCTATGTAAATGTTATTTCCTGACATTCCCTAAGTGATAAAACAGTAACTTTTAAGATGTAACCCTCCTTTTTTCCTTCGAGATGCACTCTGCAAAGAGACGAATAAAAGTTTTGATGAAATAAAAAAGGAACGAGGTATAATAAGGCAAATAGCTATGGACTTGTTATATCGGGTTGGTGGACTAAGCGGAACTGAGATAGGAGAAATGATGGGGGTAGACTACCGGTCCCGGTGGAAACGGAGAAGCTGTAATTTCAGTGAGAATTATGCGCGTCTCCGCGCCCTGATTTCTTTGTGAAAATCCAGAAAGGCG
>JAGWZR010000027.1 GCA_018968795.1 Planctomycetota bacterium
CATAATTGGCATTTTTTATACTTGCCAAGTCATCTTCCAGGGCGTGGAGGATCAGAGCGGGTGTCTTTACTTGAGAAATAATTTTTTTTGTTGCCTTGATTAGTCTGAATAATTCTTTCATACTTTGGGCTGGAAATTTGGAATACGCAATAGAATTATTCTTTAAACCAAGCGCTATCTGTTTTCTCATCCGCTCATCCTTTATTCCATAAGGTTCCCGCTCTTCATACGAACAAAAATATCGCAGAGGAGGATAATAACAGAGAGGAAGCAAGAAACTATACCATGGTAAACTCCAGCCATCATAGAAAATGGTTGTAGATAGCAGTGAAATTGATGATATTTCATCTTCTACCTCGAAAGCAAGGTAGAGCGCTAGAAGTGCCCCCATACATAATCCTGACACAGAAACTGTTTTATATTCTTTTTTCATCTCCTTAAAAGTTCCATGAACTGTTTTATACCAGTCATGCCAGCAGGTAGCTTTGAGAGATTCTAGAGTTTCTCCATGTCCTGCAAGACATGGTCCTTTTACAGTAAATCCTGCACCATGCAGTTTCTTCGCAAGATGCTTCTTTTCAAATGGACTGCCTGTTAACCCATGAATTAAAAGGACAGCATGCTCACCACCGATCAAATCTATTTTATAGTCACTCATACTTCTCTGGCAATAATAACGGCATTAGTTCCCCCAAATGCAAACGAATTTGACATAACGGTTTTGACTTTTACACCTGCTCTTCCATGCTGAGGGACATAATCGAGATCGCATTCAGGATCGGGAATTTTAAGGTTTGCCGTGGGGGGAATCGCCTTATTCTTAATGGAAAGTAATGCAGCTGCAAATTCCACCGCCCCAGAGGCACCCATGAGGTGTCCATGCATCGATTTGGTTGAACTTACCGGAATCTTATAGGCCATTTCACCAAATACCTTTTTAATAGCCTGCGTTTCAGCAACATCGTTCATTACCGTAGCTGTTCCATGAGCATTAATGTAATCTATTTCATCACCGTTTATCCTTGCCTCCTCAAGTGCAAGGCGTATGGCATGCGCTTGTCCGGCAACGGAAGGACCAGTAATATGGTAGGCATCAGCACTAGAACCGTATCCAACCAACTCTCCATAAATCTTTGCGCCGCGTTTTTTTGCCATTTCCATTTCTTCAAGCACGAACACCGCTGCTCCTTCTCCCAGCACAAAACCTGTTCTGTCCTTAGAAAAAGGCTTGCAAGAAGTAGAAGGATCCTCAACGTCCTCCACCGCCAATACCCTCAAAGACTCCCAGCACTTAAAAGAGCCGTATGTAAGAAGACTTTCTGTGCCGCCTGCAAGTATCACATCCGCATAGCCAGCCTTAATCTGGCGATATGCTTCACCAATTGACACGGAGGAGGATGCGCAGGCTATGGAAAAAGTAAGACAGGGACCTGACAGACCGTACTGTATGGAAATGTGAGAGGCTGATGAATTGCACATTATCTTTGTAACAAAACGCGGGCTGACTTTCTGCGCATCTTTTTTATACAGTTGATCATAGAGATCATCCAGTGCCTGGGCGCCACCCATTCCTGTTCCCATATATACTCCCGCACGTTTTTTCTCTTCGTCGTCAAGCTCTATACAGGAATCATTCCATGCCTGCGAAGCAGCTATCAGCGCAAGCTGATCGGTTCTGTCAAAAATTCCCATCTGTTTTTTTGAAAAACACTTGGCAGAATCAAGGATTATCTGGGCAGCAATCTTACCGGAAAGTTGACAAGAAAAATCAGATGAAATCCTTCTTATCCCCGACTTTCCTGCCATGAGATTGTCAAAAAAATCTCTCCTATTATTTCCAAGGGATGAAATGATTCCTAACCCTGTAACTGCTACTCTTCTCAATGGTGTGCTGTTCAAATTCTACACCTTTTTATGCTGTTCGGATAGCAGCTTCTCAATAATATCAATAACATCTTGAACAGTATTTGGTACCTGGCGTTCCGAAAAATTTATTTTAAATTCATCTTCAAGAGCAAACATAAATTCAAGCTTATCATAAGAATCGAGTCCAAGACTCTCCAGCGTTGCATCAGGAGAAAGCATGTCCTCCGTAAAATCAAATTTTTCAATAAATAATTTCTTTATTCGCTCTAATATAATAGTAGACATTTATCATTTATTTTGCCAAAAGCATCGCGTAAAATCAGCATATTTTCTAATGAAAGAAAGCTTTATTATACCATTTGAATTACACTCCACATCTTTTGAGCAGTGCTTCGAACAGTTTTACGAATAAATCAATCTCCTCGTAAGTGATAGTTAAAGCTGGGGCTAATGTAAACACATTTTTATAATATCCGCCTACATCCAGAACAAGACCATATTTTTCCCCATCCATTTCTATATTGCCCTTCATCCCTTCCTGGAATATCATATCTGTTAGCGCCCTATCAGGGGCAAACCCATCTCGTTTAGTCATTTCAACCCTTAAGGCAAGCCCCAAACCATCGACATCTCCGATTACACGATACTTTTGTTGTAGTTCTCTCAATTTTGAGAGTAGGTAATTTCCTTTCTCCTTCACCGTCTTCTCAAAATCGTTCTTTTTGATATATTCAATTGTTGCAAGACCTATAGCGGTTCCAATTGGATTGCTGGAAAATGTTGAATGGGTTGAACCGGGAGGAAATATTTGCGGATTTATAAATTCTTCTTTTGCCCAGAGACCCGACAAGGGGTTCAAACCATTTGTGAGAGATTTGGCAAATACAATCAGATCAGGTTTTACATCAAAATGTTCTATTGCCCATAGCTTGCCGGTTCTATAAAATCCCATCTGTATCTCATCATCCACGAGTAAAATATTGTACTTCTTAAGTACTGCCGAGAGTCTCTTAAAGTATTCAATAGGTGGTATGACATAGCCACCTGTCCCTTGAATCGGTTCGATATAGAAAGCAGCATATTCTACTTCGTTGTCCTTGGTATCGATAATACCGTAGTATTCTGTTTCAAAGAGTTTCTCAAAATGTTTAATGCATTCATAATCGCAATTTTTGCGGTTTTTCCCATAAAAACATCTGAAACAATAGGGATACGGAACAAATAACGCCCTGTTGCTAAAATGTCCGTATCTTTTCCGATATCTGAAACTACTGGTAATCTCTGTAGCCCCGAGTGTGCGGCCATGATATCCACCCATAAAAGCAAACATCAGCGATTTTTTCTTGTAATTTCTGATCAGTTTGAGACTGTCTTCAATTGACTGCGAACCCCCCACATTAAAATGGACTCTACCCTTTGTGCCTAATCTTTTTTCCGTTTCCTTTGCGATATTCGCAGCAAGGAGTATTTTCTCTTTGTGGAGATATTGGGATGCAACTTGAGGAAGCTTGGTCATCTGGCGGTTATAAGCTTCGTCGATTTCTTTATTTCTATAACCAAAATTAACTGCTGAATACCACATCTGCATATCGAGATACGGTTTTCCGTGCATATCAAAAAGCCACGAACCTTCACATCGTTCAAAAATTATTGGCTTGTCGAGATAATGCACAGTATCGCCGTACGAGCAATATTGGGCTTCTAACTCTAAAAGCTCCTTCTCTTCTGATTCACAAAGTTTCAATCTTATTTTCCCTCTTATGTTAAAACTGGCATGGAATAATTCTCTGGATATGCAACGGTGTGCTGAAAAACAAGCTTTAAACTCTTTTCTATATCATTAAAACTATTAAATTGAGAATGCGGTATTCCCCTACTTTTACAAAAATCAGTGAGTTTCCCTTTGGAAAAAACATAAAGTACTTTTTCAGAAATGCAGAAATCGCTTCTTCCATCTCCAATATGAATTATGGGGAGTCCGTTGCTTACTGTTTTTGCTACCACGCATTTACAGATTCCTGAGGAGCAATTTTTATTGGTGTGCGGGAAAAGGGTTTTTAATTTACCGGCTTCTTCTTTTAGTTGATTTGCAAAGATAGGTATGTGCTTTAAGCCTGCATTTTTAAGGAGTCTCTCGATATATATTTGGAATCCATCACTTATAATACCGAAAGGAATACGGGATTTTTTCAAGAAATTAATGAAGTCCGCAAAGGTTTCATCAATGGTAAATCTATCAATATACTCAAGTGTTTTATCAAGAGATGAATTTATTAAAGCCATCTGGGTCTCAAGACATTCCCTTGATCCTATAAGACCAGCCTCCCACAGCTTCTCTGCTTTTTCCCAGCCCGGCTTTGCAAATAGTTGTATAATGGCATCTGTTATATCTACGTCCGTAACAGTTCCATCAAAATCTATCGACACAAAAAAATCTGGTTCAATAATAAAGCTGCACTCCTTGTTTCGTAATTATAATTGTTAGGAATAATTTACAAAGTATACTGCATCATAACTCTTTTGTAAAGATACTTTCTCTGTCTCTACCATGTTAAGACGCAAGCTATTTACTTAGCTGATTTCTCACAATAAGCCTTTATTGGCTTGACAAAAAATACAGGCATAAGTATGCTACCGATATATTTAACAAATTTTACAATGTGACAGGATTTGAAATACCTCACAGAGGTTACCTCGAAAAGAAAGAAAATATTCTTCGCGGAATTTGTTCTGGATTAGCAAACACGATTGCTTTACCCCAAAATAACAGAGAAGGGGATATTTTCTCATGCAACATATCTGTGTATTTGAAGATAGCCAATATTCGCAATTAATCCCGCTCGTGTATACAAGGGCGGCATTTGAACTCCGATGTGGTCTCTTCACCCCTTTGGAAAGAATCACCAAGCACTATCCCAATACTACTATTACCCTTTTTTGTAGAAACTATTTAACCGACGTATTACAAGAACGATATTCCTATCGTGTTAATGCTTTTCACACAACAGCAGATGACACCTGTCTTTTCTTAAATGGACGAGCTATTCTTTCCAGCCCTATTTCTATAGAAGGCCGTGAGGAAATTGGGGTTCAGGATAATACCCTTGTTTACGCTCGCCTTAAGGGAAGAAATGTTAAAAAAGTATCTTCCGAAACGTTTCTTTCAAATGACCCAATCGAACTGCTAAAAAACGCCATCCAGGCAACAGACACACATGTACCCATTATTAACTATTTTTGGGACATTGTTAAATATAATAAATCTCAAATAGAAAGAGATTTTATGCTGTTTGGTAAGGGAGGTTCCATCTCTGGAAAACTGTATGAAGGAGTTTACTTTATTAATAAAGAACAAATATTTATTGAGGAAGGCAGCCGAGTTAAACCATGTTGTGTTTTAGATGCTGAAAATGGCCCAATTTACATAGGCCGCCACGTCACCATTGCCCCAAACACGACCATTGAGGGACCCGTTTACATTGGTAGCCATTCTGTAGTTCAATCTAATTCAAGGTTACGCGGAGGCACAAATATTGGAGAAGGTTGCAAGGTAGGAGGAGAAATCAAAAACACTATCTTCCACAGCCGCAGTAATAAACAACATGATGGATTTATCGGTGATTCTTATATCGGCTCATGGGTCAACATCGGAGCGAATACCGTAAATAGCAACTTACTGAATACCTATGGAAATGTAAAAGTTGAATTTGAAGGGAATATCATAAATACCAATACCATGTTTCTCGGTATGGCAATGGGAGATCACACCAAAACTGCCATTAACACAACGATTATGACGGGTAGTATTTTTGGCTTTGCATGTAATATTACTTCAAGCCATGTTCCAAAGTATCTACCCTCTTTTACCTGGTATGTAGACCGAATCAAAGAGGTATATTTATTAGAAAAGGCATTAGATGCGGCAAAGATCGTAATGAAGAGAAGAAATAAAGAAATGACTACCTCAGAAGAACGACTCTTTAGAACGGTTTTTCAACTAACAGAGAGAGAAAGAAATTACAAGTAAATGTATTCAAAAATCTGGAATTTGTTTTATCGACATATAGGAATAAATCCTCGCACCGTATGAAAATAATATAAGCCACGGTGTGGGTGTTTTTCTGAACAAATCCAATATTGAGGTATTTATGGAAAAAGATATTAAACATGAACGAATTATTATTGATACGAGTATTTTTACCAACCCGGACATCTACCAAACATTTGGGGTAAGCCCAACAGCGGCTTTGCATACATTCTTGGAGATTATCGGTAAATTGGATGGCCCGTTCTTTTATATGCCTCCATCTATTTATCAGGAATTGCTTAATTTCGTTGAAATAGAAAATATTCCTAACGACATGCAAATTCGTATATTCCAAAAGCCGCCAAAACGATACGAATTGTCTGTTCCGGCCTTTTTATTATATGAGCTTATTGAGGATGTTCGTCAGAGAATTGACAAGGGTTTAAGGGTAGCAGAAGAGGCGGTAAGGGAAACATCGCCTGAAACTGAACCAGAGGCGATTGCCAACCTTAGGAAAAAATATCGTTCCGCACTTCGTGAAGGAATTATTGACAGTAAGGAAGACGTTGATTTGATACTCTTGGCCAAAGAAATGGATGGTATCCTAATGACAGCTGATACGGGAATTATCAAATGGGCTGATAAATTAGGTATCCGATACATCAACCCTCGTATGTTAAGGGGTATTCTCGACAAACTAACTAATGAGGGAGTGGGGAAATAGTAAACTATTTGCGGAATTACCTTTCATAAGCAAGCAAATAAGATTTTCTTCTGCGGTTGTTTTTTTGTGGCGTGGTGAGGTTTATGATTTGGAATTTGTGCTTAAAGAGAGTTTGTACATCATATCTATAAACCCCCTCCTGATCATCATTACTGCTATGGCGGCTAGTAACAATGAGGCAACCTTGGCAAAGGCTTTAGACCCACCGTCACCCATCAATCGATATATGAAATTAGACTTCAGAAACACAACCCATACAATGATGAGATTTACCACCAGTGAAGTTACCGTAGGTATGTAGCCATAGGTATCCACCGTTACAATGATTGAGGTTAAAACAGCAGGACCTACAACAAGTGGAATGCCCAAAGGAACGACTCCCATGGTTGGAGTTGTTGTCCTCTTTCCTTTTTCTGAGAACAGCAAATCGTTAATGGCAAATACCAGCAGCAAAAGTCCCCCGGCCATTTTAAAATCATATATCTCAATCCCCAGTACAGAAAAAACAAACTTTCCCAACGCAAGAAAACCAATGCTAACGGAAAGCGCCGTAATGACAGACTGATTTACAATTTTTGTTTTCTGCGGTTTTTCTATCCCATCCACCAATGACATAAAAATGGGCAAAATTCCTACTACGTCAATTGCTATAAAAAGGGGGATAAAGGCGAGGAAAAAATTATGCCAATGTTCAATGTGTAAGAGTTGTAGTTCTTTCATAATTCAGAATTATAGCGGTTCATTAATCTTGTGTTTGTTTATTTTGTTATAAAGACTAGCACGGGAAATCTGGAGTATTTCTGCGGCTTTTTCCTTATCTGCACCTGTTAATTCCAAGGTGCTAATAATAATTTGTCGCTCAACCTGATCCATCAATACCTGAAGTGATTTTCCGGACAAGTCGTGCATGAACCCGGTTTTTTCCCGGTATAGAGGAATATCCTCAGGTTCAATCATCTTTCCTTTACAAAGAATTACTGCGCGTTCAATGACATTTTCAAGTTCCCGAACGTTTCCTGGCCAACCATACGACATGAGTTTGTTTAATGCCTCGCAGGAAATCCCTGCAACATTTTTCCTATTCTTTTTGTTATGCAAGGAAAGAAAATGTGAAACAAGCATTGGGATATCGTCAGTGCGCTCTCTTAAGGGAGGGAGAAAAATACGAATGACATTAAGTCTATAAAAAAGGTCTCTGCGGAACAGACCTTTTTCAACGCAGTCCTCAAGGTCTGTGTTGGTTGCTGCAGTGATGCGCACATCTACTTTTGTAGGTTCGTCACTCCCCACAGCTTCGAACTCACTATCTTGCAATACCCGAAGTAATTTTGCTTGAACTCCTAGAGAAATATTACCAATTTCATCCAGGAATATAGTGCCATGGTCGGCTGTTCTAAAGCGACCAATCCTATCTTTTGTGGCACCCGTGAAAGCTCCTTTTTCATGGCCAAAAAGTTCACTTTCCAATAGTGTTTCTGCCAAGGCTGCACAGTCTACTTTTACAAATGGTTGGTCCTTACGAGCACTGTTATAGTGTATAGCTCTAGCCACCAATTCCTTACCTGTACCAGTCTCTCCTTGAATTAGGATATTGGCTTCTGTATTGGATACGTTAGAGATCATTTCATATATTTTTTTAATCTTTGGACTCTCACCGATGATATTGCCAAATGTATATTTTTCGCCGAGCTCTGAACGCAAGCGATCTACCTCGCCTTCAAGTCGTTGCATCTGCAATATCTTTTCAATGACGATAATAAGCTCGTCACGTTTAAATGGCTTTGTAATATAGTCAGAGGCGCCAAGCTTCATTGCTTCCACGGCATTTGTAACAGTACCATAACTGGTCATTACAACTACATCTATATGTGAGTTTTGTTGTTTGATCTTTTTTAAAACTTCTATGCCGTCCATATCCGGCATAACCAAATCGGCGAGGATAATTGAGTATGTCCCGTCTTTGGACACCTTTTCGACGGCCTCTTTGCCATTTGTGACAACATCCGATGCGTATCCCTTACTCTTGAGAAGTTCCTTACACATCTTCCCCATAGCCATATCATCATCTACAACTAATATCTTCTTCAAAACCCTTATTCCTCAAATAGAACGTTATTCATAATGGCAACGATATAACAAATTTAGCGCCGCTACCCGCACGGCTTTCTAACGCTATTTTACCATTGTGGGTTGAAATTATATTGTTACAAATTGATAACCCTAATCCTGTTCCTTTGCCAGGTTCTTTGGTTGTAAAGAAGGGGGTGAAGACACGTTTTTGGTCTTCGCGAGATATACCGATTCCATTGTCCTCAAAAACAACCTCAATAGACTTCATTTCCTTGTTCATCCTGGTTTCAATAAATATATCCCCTCCCTGCGGCAAGGCGTCCACAGCATTATTGATAAGGTTTAAAATTACCTGTTGAATCTGATTTCCATCCGCCAATAAAGGCGGTACAAGGTCGTCGAACGTTTTGTGTAGTTTTATTTTGTGAATTATTAGACGATGTTCAACCAGCGATAGGGTATTACTAATTAGATGTTGGATATTACATAGTTTTCTTTCACAATTAGATTTCCTCGAAAAATCCAACAGGTTTCGGATGGTTTTTTGACACTTTGCTACTTGATCAGAAATGGTTTTAATACGTTCTGGCAGCTTTTCATTATGGATATCTTCTGACAACAATTCACAATAACCAGAAATAGTTGCAAGGGGTGTATCTAGCTCGTGAGCAAGACTAGATGCCAGAAGCCCAATAGAAGCCATTTTTTCAGCTTGCAGGAGTTGATTTTGCAAAGATTTGAGTTCTTCATAGGCATGTCGAAGTTCACGTATCCGTTTGCCTAATTCTAGTCGTTGCTGTTCCTGTTCGTCTTCCAGCAATTTCCTTTCGGTAATATCTCTGAAAATTTCTACCACATATTCTACTTTGCTTTCTTTGTCAGCGATAGGGAAAGAAAATTTTTCTATGCAGAGCTTCTTACCGTCGATGCCTGTTTCCCATGTAATTGTTTGTTGGGGTTTCCCGGTTTCAAAAACTTTACCCGTCACGCAATTCTCACATGGAGCACTTTCTTTCCATAATTCTGTATAACACTTATTTCCTAATAATAGGTGTCGTTTTTTTCCTGCCCGCTGGCTGGCAGCTTCATTCATAAATATAATTTTGAAGTCCTTATCTACAATGTTTATACAATCGCGAATGCCGTCAAGGGCTGTTTGTAAAAATCTTTCGGATACCTCCATCGTAATTTCCCCTTAAAAAATGCTTAATTTGCACTTTATCGATAAGAAGATATTCATAAAAATTACTATAGCATAAGTCAAAGTACTACTGCAAATATAACTTTTTGCATAATTTTTTGCTTGCCAACAAATTATAGATTATGTAGCATCTTTTGCTCCCTCACTTTTATATACAAATTGCCTTTACATCCTTGCAAGAAACGGTAATAATAACTTGTTTATCTGATGGGAAACCCGTTAATTATGATAAAGAATAGTCTTTGGAAACGGATGGTATTCGGATATATCATCATTGTGTTATTCATGTTGGCAATGAGTTTTTATTTGATCTTTCGCCTACACCACCTCAATAAAACCACTGACTCAATTATAAAAGTTGATGTTCCATCTGTCGAAAATGGAGAAAAGTTATTAGATAGTCTTCTTGAACAGGTTCGAAATGAAAAAAAATACATAATTACAAACGATGATGCATTTTTGGAACTTTTTGATAAAAAGAAAAAAGAGTTTCGGGAACGGCTTAAATCCTTAGAAGAATCTGTCACTAGGCGGGAAAAGAAGGAACTGATAAGTCAGATAAAAGAGCTGCACAATAAGTATCTTGCCATGATTTCTAAAGAAATGATATTAGTCGGTAAGGATGAAATTATCTCCTTTGATACCCATTATAAAGAGGAAAAAGAAAAAACAATTGAACAGCTTATCGAATCCATTAACAGGTTAACTCTTACCATCCAGACTTCGCTAATTAAAAAGATTGAACTATTTCAAAAAATTGGATATAGATCTGCCAGGACATCCCTTATTATCATCATGTTTGCCATCCTCTTTGGAGTCATCTTTGCCTACTTCTTTATCCGTAGCATATGTACGCCTATAAAAATTTTAAAGGATGCTACTGACCGTATCGCGCATGGTGATTTAGATTTCCAAATCGAAGTTACATCGAGTGATGAAATTGGTTCTTTGGGAACGGCTTTTAATCAAATGTGCAACAAGCTCAAAGAAACTGACCAGCTGAAAATTGAGTTTGTTTCAAATGTTTCTCACAACCTAAAGACACCTTTAACTGCTATCCGCGAAGCTAATGATTTGCTACTGGAAAAAATCGCAGGCCCAATATCCGAGTCACAAACAAAACTCCTTAATATCGTCAAAGAAGAAACACTTCAGCTTACGATGATGATTAATGATTTATTAGATATCTCGCGGATTGAAGCAGGATTAATGAGATATAATTTCCAATACTCAGATATTCAAGAAATCATTCGAAAGAGTACCGACGAGATACGATTTTTAGCAGAAAATAAAAATATCAACATCCAATGTGTTAATGGGAACTCTATCCCTAAGGTTTTATTAGACCGTGACAAGATTGCCCAACTAATGGATAATCTCTTAAGTAATGCTATTAAATTTACCCCATCGGGAGGTACCATTACAATAGACGCAAAGGAGATTGATTCTCATAATGTTTCTCATGTTTTTGTGGAACAAAATTGGTTGAATAAAGTGCAATCTTTCGTTAAAGTTAGTGTATCTGATACAGGAATTGGTATACCTGCCGAATATCATAAAAAGATATTTGATAAATTTCAACAAGTTAATAATAAAGGAAAGGGCGGAATTAAAGGAACGGGGTTGGGACTTTCTATTGCGAAGCATATTGTACTTGACCACGGTGGTGATATTTGGGTAGAGAGCAATACTGGGAGTGGTAGTACCTTCCATTTTACTCTTCCCTGTAATTATGATTATGCCTTGAATGTTTCGTAGTCTTTTGCCGTGTTTCATTTGCTTCTACTCATTCATAGAATACATAATACGTGCTAAAATTTATTCTTAAATTAAATCTGATCTCTTTTGTCTGTAAAGCGAGTCTTATAACATGAAGAAAAAACGCTTTTCCCTAATCTTTTTTTTTGTAGTTATTTCGGGTTTTGGTTGTGCTTGTACAACCAAAACAAAAGAAGAAATCAAAACAATCAAGCTAGATCTTCAACTCAAGGAAAAGACTATTGCCAACCTCTTGGACCGTATTTCAATGAAAGACCAAGAGATTGGAAAACTTACTGAGGAACTCCGCGCCGCTCATGTAACAATTGAAGACCTTAGAAGCGATATAGAAAAACTTCGAGAAATAGACATACAGATGGAAGAAAAAAAGAAGGAAGTCGATAATCGCATAGAAGAAACAATTCCAACAACAGGAACCGATTCGGCAACTGCAGAAGAAAAACCTGAATAATTTTGTAGTACGCTAAACTATGATAAACAAAAAGATATTAGTTATAGATGATGATACAAATATTCTTGAGGTAATCCAGATGCGTTTAAAAGCATGGGGTTATTATGTTGCAGTTGCCAAGAGTGGTAAAGAGGCAAAGATAGCATTGTCTACTACTCCCTTCAATCTTGTTATTATTGACTTACGCTTGTCTGAAGAAAATGGCATGGAACTAATGGAAAAAATTATAAGACATTATCCAAATCTTCCTGTTATTATTCTGACAGCACACGGCAGTATTGAAAGCGCTGTCGAAGCTATGAGGAGAGGAGCCTACAGCTACATCACCAAACCATTTAATAATGAAGATTTGTCGCTTCACATTAAAAACGCCCTTGAAAAACAGCAACTCACAAAGGAGATCGAACATCTCAAGAGCCAACTTGATGAGCAGAACACCTTTAGGCACATCATCGGAAATAATAA
>JAGWZR010000333.1 GCA_018968795.1 Planctomycetota bacterium
CGTTACTTTACAAGACAGAGCTTACGCACTCGTATCCACACTGCTGGCGTTGTAAATCGCCAGTTATCTTCAGGTCAACCGAACAATGGTTCGTCAGCCTTGATTACAATAATTTGCGCCAGAAGGCGCTCGACGAAATAAAGCAGGTGAAATGGATACCAACTTGGGGTGAGAGTCGTATAGCAAAAATGGTGTCAGAGCGGCCCGATTGGTGTATTTCACGGCAGCGTTCCTGGGGTGTGCCAATCCCTGCCTTTTATTGCCTGGAGTGCGGGTTGGAGCTTATTAATGTAACGACAATAAATTCTGTAAGAGATAAGTTTGAAAAAGATGGGGCGGATAGCTGGTTTTATAAAGATGCTGCGTATTTCCTGACGACTGATACTAAGTGTGCTAAATGCGGGTGTAACCGGTTTGAAAAGGAAATGGACATATTTGACGTCTGGTTTGAGTCTGGTTCAAGTCACCATGCCGTTCTCCACAAACGTGAAGAATTATTGTATCCCGCCGACCTGTACCTCGAAGGGACGGATCAGCATCGCGGCTGGTTCCAACTCTCATTACTTCCTTCTGTTGGAGCATGGAACAGGGCGCCATACAAGTCAGTTCTGACGCATGGATTTGTCGTTGATGAGATGGGCGAGAAGATGTCGAAATCCCTTGGGAATTTCATTTCTGTCGAAGATACTTTAAAGGAGTTTGGGGCGGATGTGATCAGGCTGTGGACGTCTTCTATGGATTATCAGAATGACATGAGTGTGTCTAAAAATTTAATCGTTAGATGCGCAGATGCCTACAGGCGCATCCGGAATACGTTTCGGTATCTGCTCAGCAACCTTTTTGATTATGACCCAAAAGTGAATGCAGTGCCTTATAAAGATTTACTTGAGATAGACAGATGGGCATTGCATAAAACGCAGGAATTAATCGATAATGTTACGGTAGGATATGAGTCGTTACAATTCCATAGGGCGTTTCATAGCATTTATAATTTCTGCACGGTTGAGATGAGCGCTTTTTATCTGGATATTTTGAAAGACAGGCTGTATACCTTTCCCAAAAATTCAAGAGAACGGCGCGCAGCGCAGGCTGTCCTCTATCATATTTTACTGAACCTAGTGAAATTATCTGCGCCAATAGTAGTTCACACGGCAGAAGAAGTATGGAATGCAGTTCTTTATAAAGATGAGGAAGTCGGGAGTGTTCATTTAGCAACATTTCCGAAGGTTACCTCTCAATGGGTGGATGACTCCCTGAATGAGAAGTGGAATAAATTAATTAGCATAAGAACGGATGTGGCGAAGGAACTTGAAAAGATGCGTACAGCCAAGCTGATAGGCAATTCATTAGAAGCATCCGTCAATCTTTATACAGAAAATGAAGAACTCTGGCAGTTCATTAAGAGCTACGAAAAGTATCTTCCTATGATATTTATTGTATCTGAGGTAAAATTGGGAAGGAACATCACATCAAAAGCAACGAAGGGGGAATTAACCCAAAATCTTTGGATAGAATGCGGTGTATCGCAGCACAAGAAATGCGAAAGGTGTTGGAATTTTAGGGAAAGTGTTGGATTGAACAAAGACCATCCTACCATATGTGCTAGGTGTGTTACGGCGCTTCAATAATCTGGGTAGCTGTATAGGTTTTAGCCTGAGTAAACTTATTTTCGCAAAACGTGTAAAACCAAACATAAATTACGATTTTTCCTGTCAATCCACCGAGCCACTATTTCTTATTTCTACCTCCGCTTTCAAAAGCATCTTGTAATGGTCGATTACTGACGTAGGAAGTTTCTCTAACAGGTTGATTATTGTGTCGTAGATACGCCTTCTTTTACCATATAACAGGGGTTGCTCAGCCACGATAGTGGGTTCTTCTTTTGTCTTTTCTTCAAAGAGTCCCAATATCTGAATTCCGAGGGCATTCGCAATCTTTTCCAGAGATCTCTCGCTATATCCCCTCTTTCCGTTCTCAAGAAAGTTTATATAACCCTGGGTTAAGCCGCTTCTTAAAGCCAGTTCTTCCTGCGTAATTCCAAGCCTTTCCCTGATCATCCGTAAATTGTTTCCCACAATATTTTTCCTCATAAAGAATTTATAACACGGCGTTATAAAATGGTCAAATACTACAGGTGATAAAATTTCCTTGACATTTATAACCATAAGTTATATATTGCTCAATTAATTTTATCAGTATGCAAGTGACGTCGCCTGAGTTAGCCGAAGCAATTAATCCTGCAACACTTAAAGGAGGTACTATATCAGGGATGGCTATAGACATTACTGCGCATAAGCGTGCAGAGGAAACGACACAAGAAACCAACCACACTCTTCAAGCCTTTATACAAGCATCTCCACTGGCTATCATCGCC
>JAGWZR010000334.1 GCA_018968795.1 Planctomycetota bacterium
TATGCTTACTTTTTTGACGGTTACTGGGAAGATATCGGGACAATAAAATCATTTTATGAGGCTAATTTGAATCTGACGTCTCTTACCCCCAGTTTTGATCTGTATAATGAAAAAACGCCGATTTACACCAACCCGCTTTTTTTGCCAGGATCCGTTATCAACTCGTGCAAAATTACCCAGTCCATTATTGCGGATGGATGTGTTATTAACAACGCAGAAATACATAATTCCGTCATCGGAATCAGGAGTATTATTGGTCAAAACACTCTCATTCAAGACTCTATCATTATGGGTGCAGATTACTATGAAACAGACCCCAATATCAGAGCCAATCGGTTGAAAAAGATACCGGATATAGGAATTGGCAATAACTCCCGCATCACAAGGACAATCGTTGATAAGAATGTTCATGTTGGAGAAAATGTAAACATAGGAAATATAAATCAGGTAGAACAGCTGGACGCAGAAAATTACATGATTCGTGATTTTATAGTCATCGTACCCAAAGGCAGTGTTATACCCTCAAATACCGTTATTTAGTCTTACATTCCAAAAATATGTAAATCCCCCTTTGCCCTCCTTTAAGGAAAGTGGGATTTTTATCGTCATTTGCGGATAGGGATTTCATGAATATTTTATAGAAAAATCTAATTAGCAAAACGTTATGTCAGAATCACATAATTTATTCCGCTCTGTGAGGATTATCAGCGCCTGTACCTTCTTAAGCCGCATCCTCGGTCTCGCAAGGGACATGATATGCGCTAGCATCTTTGGAACAGGTATGGTATGGGACGCATTTACCGTTGCCTTTAAGATCCCTAACCTGTTTCGGAGACTCTTTGGCGAAGGCGCCCTCAGCGCAGCCTTTATTCCCATCTTTACTGAACACATTGAAAAGCGTGGCAAGGCGGAGGCGATGGCTTTTGTCAATGTCATTGCTACAATACTCATCATTATCCTGGGTGGGATTGTCCTAATAGGCGAGGGATCTTTCATCGCCATTCCCAAGATATTTCATGTGCAGGAAAAATGGAATCTCATATACAAATTACTTATCATCATGTTTCCGTATGTCTTTTTCATTTGCCTCGTGGCCTTTATGGGTGCCGTACTTAACACCCTTCACCATTTTTCCATGCCTGCCTTTGCCCCTGTTGTCATGAACATATGCTGGATATTGGGAGCTGTCTTATCCCCCTATACAGGGAAAACATTAGAGAAGATGATCTATGCGGTCGCCATTTCGACATTTTTCTCTGGTCTCGTCCAGGTAATCATCCATATTCCCATACTCAAGAAAAAAGAGCTATACTATCGGCCTGCTCCTAACTTTTCACACCCCGACGTGAAACTGGTATTAACTCGTATGGCGCCCATTGTCTTTGGATTAGCCGTCGTTCAGATAAACGTTTTACTTGATAGCATTATTGCCGTTGGATTTGCTGCCCCTCCAGGTGGTCCAAATTACTTCAGTTTCGCAGGAATGACCATACATTATCCAATGAAAGCTGGCGCTGCGTCTGTGCTGTATTATAGCGATCGACTAATCCAATTCCCTCTCGGCGTATTCGGTATCGCCATGGCCACAGCGGTATTCCCACTCTTCTCTACCCATGCAGTACGAGAAGATTGGGATAACTTCTCGATTGCCTTCAATAAGGCTCTAAAATTTATCCTCTTTATTGGCATTCCTGCTTCCTTGGCTATTATCATGCTTCGAGAACCCATCGTAGATCTCCTTTACAGAAGAAATCAGTTTAATGCAGAATCCGCATACAGGACAACAACCGTAATTCTCTTCTATGCCATTGGAATATGGGCGTACTGTGGACTGCATGTATTGATTCGCGCATTTTACTCAGTTAAAGATACAACCACACCTGTAAAAATCGGGGCGGTGTGCGTTGGCATTGATTTTATCATGAACATTACTTTTATATGGTTTTTGCGGGAAGGCGGCCTAGCCCTCTCCACCGCCATCAGCGCTATCATACAGATTATTATTTTAACCATCATTTTACAAAAAAGACTCCGCATCAAGATAGAAAATGAGGTTATTGTCTCGATGCTTAAAACAGTAATTGCCTCTGCAGCAATGGCATTAGTTTGCTGGTTTACCCTCAGGATGTTTCCCGCTTCGGATGGAACTGGCAGTATTTATTTTAAAGGACTCCGGTTATTTGCCCCTATGGCAGCCTCATTCGCCGCATTTGCTGTCACATCTATCTTACTCAAGTCGGAAGAATTTAGACACATGGCCAGACTCTCCCTAAGAAAATCATAAGCAAGGATGAGTAGGAACAATGGAGCCAAACCTCCATTATTCAAAGCTGCTGCTCCTATACTT
>JAGWZR010000028.1 GCA_018968795.1 Planctomycetota bacterium
ACCACTCCCCAGCCTAAAGGCTGGGGCTTCAGGTAAAAACCCATGAATGGCCTCCGCTTCGCTCCGGGCAGCCATTCATCCCCAAGCTCAAAAGCTTGGGGTTTTCTGGCTGATTTTATAAAGTTAGATATTAGCATCCACAATACGGAAATTCAACTGAAAACCACCCACAGGAGGAGTCCACAACATGTCTAAAAAGGAAAACCTCAGTCGTAGCTTGCAATCATTGCTCGGCGGTGTTATTGGAATAGAGGCAGATGCTGGACAAGAGGTGATTGTAAGGCTGAATCCTCATGATATCCAGCCCAACGACCTCCAACCGAGAGGCCTCTTCAATGACAAAGAAATGATGGGTCTCGTTGAATCTATAAAAAGACACGGCATTCTCCAGCCTATTATTGTAAGGCCTGTTTCCCACGGATACATGCTAATAGCAGGAGAACGACGCTGGCGAGCAGTGAAACAGCTTGGATTGAAAGAGATTCCCGCAGTCGTTCGGCACGCCGACGGACCAAATACTCTCGAAATCGCCCTGATAGAAAATATCCAAAGAGAAGACCTTAACCCTATCGAAAAAGCAAAGGGATTTCGAGAATTGAACGCCAAGTTCGGCCTCACCCAAGAACAGGTCGCAAAGGCAATGGGGAAAGATCGTAGCTCTATAACCAACTATATCCGCCTGTTAGATTTACCCCAAGAAATCCAAGAGCATGTTTCACGTGAAACCCTATCTATGGGGCACGCACGCGCAATGCTGTCAATCCAAGGAAAAGAAGCACAATTAAAACTTTGTGAAAGGATTATCAGGGAAGGACTGTCGGTAAGGGAAGTGGAGTCTCTTGTTTCGTCGGGGAAAAAGCAAAATAAGCCAGCCTCGGCAAGGATGCCTACTCCACACATAGAGGACATAGAGGACCGGTTTCGAAAGTTTTTCGGAGTAAAGGTTAAAATCAAAGAAAGGAATGGGCGCGGCAATATCACGATTGCATTTCATAGCAACGAAGAATTTCTTCGTATTGCAAACATCCTGGGTATTCGCCTTTAAGTATTAATTAGATTGGCTGCCCGCAATTCTTCTCAACATGTTAATGATGCCTTTATAAACTCTTTGAACAAAGGGTGTGGGCTTGTCGGTTTTGACTTAAATTCAGGATGAAACTGCACGCACACAAACCAAGGATGGTCTTTGAGTTCCATAATTTCTACCAATTGTTCATTCGGTGAGTGTCCACTAAAAATCATCCCCTTGCTCAAAAACATCTCTTTGTACTCATTATTAAATTCATACCTATGCCGATGCCTCTCTGATACGGCTTGCCTTCCATACGCTTTAAACGCCTTCGTATCTGCCTGAAGGATACAAGGTTGTGCCCCTAATCTCATTGTCCCTCCTTTGGAAGATATCTTTCGTTGCTCTTCCAGCAAGCTGATCACTGGATGGCGAGTATTGATATCAAATTCTGTGCTGTTGGCACCCTTAAGATTACAAACATTCCTTGCGAATTCGATGGCCGCGCACTGCATCCCAAGACAAATGCCAAAAAAGGGTATTTTGTTTTCCCGCGCATATCTTATTGCCTCAATCTTCCCCTCAACACCACGCCCACCGAATCCACCAGGGACCAATATCCCCTTCGCCCCACACAGGCACGGCTTAACTCCTTTTTTTTCAATATCTTCCGACTCCACCCTGCGACCAACAACCTTTGCATTATTACCGATACCTCCATGAATAAGGGATTCGTAAATAGACTCATACGCTGATTGATGCCCTATATATTTTCCTACTATTGCAATCTCCGTCGACTCGCTCGGGTTCTTTAGTATCTCCAGCATAGACAACCACTTACCAATGCTGTCCCCGTTTGTTTTCAGCCTCAATTTCTGGATGATAAGCTTATCTAAGCCCTGTTCAACCAAAATCAACGGTATTTCATACAGATAAGGTTTTACATCTTTTTCCTCAATAATCGCGTTTTTGTCTACATTACAAAATAAGGATAACTTCTCTTTTACCTCTTCGCTTATATGTTTTTCCGTCCTACAAATTAATATATCGGGCTGAATACCTGCCTGCCGCAACATACCCACACTGTGCTGTGTCGGTTTTGTCTTTATTTCCGCTGCCGCACTCAGAAAAGGAATGAGTGTTAAGTGAATATATAGCACATTTTCTCTGCCAAATTTTTGGCCAAACTGTCTGATGGCCTCAAGGAAAGGCTGGTTTTCTATATCTCCCACAATACCCCCGATTTCTGAAATCACGACATCCGCATCAGGGCCATCCAGCCTTTGTATACATTCTATAATTTCACTCGTAATATGCGGAATCACCTGCACTGTCTTTCCTAGATATTCCCCCTTGCGCTCCTTCATAATAACGGCATGATAGATTGAGCCCGTGGTGAAATTACAATACCTGTTTGTCGCAGTGTTTGTGAATCGCTCATAATGTCCCAAGTCCAAATCTGTCTCTGCACCATCATCCGTAACATACACCTCCCCATGTTCATAGGGACTCATCGTCCCCGGGTCAACATTAATATACGGATCAAACTTTTGGAGTCGCACCTTCAACCCCCTGCTTTCTAGCAGCATCCCGATCGAGGCAGAATTGAGACCTTTGCCTAGGGAAGAAACCACTCCGCCCGTAACAAATATGTGTTTAGTCATGTTTATATCTTTCTATAAAAGCCATTAAATCGTCTCTTGTATCAATACCTCTGGAAATACAGTTCGTGACTGCAACTTTTATTTTGTATCCATTAGAGAGGGCCCGAAGCTGTTCCAACTTTTCAGCATTTTCTAAGGGTGTGGCTGGCAGGTTGGCATATTCCACTAAAAATTCTCTCTTATATGCATAGATGCCCAAATGCCTTAAAAATGAAATGCCTTGCGTATCGATGGGATTTTTACCGTCTCGTACATACGGAATCTGCGAACGCGAAAAGTAGAGTGCGTATCCATTATTATCCAGCACCACCTTTACCACGTTCGGATTTGACAATTCTTCTGTAGTTTTTATTTTCGTGGCGAGAGTCGCCATCACGGCATCCTTATTTTCCACTAGGGTGTCTGCTACCTGATCAACCCGGGAAGCACTCATTTCTGGTTCATCCCCCTGCACGTTTATTATAACATCGGCGTCCAGTTGCTTTACCACTTCTGCGATTCGGTCTGTTCCAGAAGTATGTAATACCGAGGTCATCTCCACCTCGCCACCAAATCCTCTGACGACGTCGTATATGAGCTTGCTGTCAGTTGCAACAATTACCCTGCTAATTCGTTTTGCTTGGATTGCATTTTGGTAGACATGTTCTAGGATATATTTCCCCGTTGCTGCCTTAACTTCTGGCAGAATTAGCTTGCCAGGCAGCCTGCTTGATGCGTATCTTGCGGGAATTATGGCAATTATTTTCACGCTACTTATTAAGCCCGTAATTGTTGATAAAAATACACCATCGAGAGATTGTTCTTATAGCAGGGAATCCGCCGATCCATTATCCTTCGCCCGAGCGCAGGCAATGCAAAACATTCGCATGGTAATAGCGCCCCTTTGCTAATGGCGCTTGGCATCTGAAAAATTTCTTGCGTTAAAAAGTAGAAGAACAATACCAATTCTATTGAATAACCCGTTTACATTCAAACATTTTTTATTAAAAGAGGCGGTTGGACTTGTCTTCTTCTGTCGTTGCCCTTGCTTTTCTTTTTGGGGAAGAAGCGCATGCCCTGGGTAAAAGATATTGATTGCTTTCTCTGCCAAAGCACTCAGTGTTTTGTCCTGCTAGGCAACCTTATAGTTGTAATTGTTTTTGTTTGACTTCACATTTTTTTCTTGGTATTATCCCGACTTCCCAATATAGCTCTTCGCCGTATTATATTTTATTAGACGTACAAGTGTCTTTTCTTGGTTTGTGCACCTACAATATCTTAAAGAAGCTGTGTTTTAGGCAAAAAGCTGCTTGCTTTTTGTGTACAGCCGTTTTTCTGTGCACGGGTTTGCGCAGCGGTACCTAGTATCTAAAAGAAGTGCGCCACCAATGGGGTCTCGATCTTGCCTATGTCGCATAACGTAAGAAAATCTGAAACACTATTGGAAATATCCTCCCGAAAAGCAATCATTTCTGAAGGCGAAAAAGACTTCATACTAAGGAACATCTTGTGTGAAACAAAAAAATTTGTCACCGCACAGCAATTTGATATATGGTTTTCCTGCCTCAAAATAAGGGCCATTACGAATAGTAGCCTCGTATTCCTTACGCCAAACAACTTTATTCGAGAGTGGCTTCATAATAATTACGTAGATCTTTTTTCCGGGATTGTTTACAAAATATTAAATTCCTCACGGGAGGTAATTTTTTCCTCTGGTGACGAGTCTCATGAGAAATCATTGGATACTTCCTGCTCGGCAGACAATGTCTCTTCTAAAAACGTAGATCTTTATGAAGAAACCTATACCGTACCAATTAGTAAGTATTATAGTTTTGAAAATTTTATAGTGGGCACTTGCAACAGGCTGGCACACGCAGCAGCTATTGCCGTTGCTGAATCTCCTGGGCAGGCATTTAATCCTCTGTTTATATACGGGGGCTCGGGACTAGGAAAAACGCATCTCTTATACGCGATAAGCAATCTGTTGGCATCTAAAGGCACAATAAAGACACTTTATGTATCCTGCGAACGCTTTGTAAATCACTATATCTCAACAATACGATCGAATAGTTGGGATATATTTAGACGGCTGTACAGAGATATAGATGTGCTCTTAATAGATGATATACACTTTTTTGAAAATTCGCAGGGAAGCAGAGAAGAGTTTTTTCATATATTTAACTACCTCTATAGCACTAAGAAACAAATTGTTATCACAAGCGACTGCCCACCGGAGGCTATTGGCTCTTTAGAAGACAGACTTGTTTCTCGGTTCAAATGGGGCCTTTTGTGTGGTATTGATGCTCCAGCTATAGAAACGCGCATTGCAATTATAGAGAAACTGTCCCTTTTATGGGGCATTGACTTATCTCACGAAATGGCACAATACCTTGCGGAGAACGTGGCAGGGAACATTCGAGAGATTGAAGGGGCTATTATACGACTCAGCAAGGAAGCAAAGGTAATAAAAAATAGTTTTACCTTAGACTTTGTAAAAAAAGTTGTGCACAACCTCTCGGAAGGGAAAAAATATGTTGGTATTGAGGCAATTATTACTTTAGTTTCAAACAAGTTTGGCGTGAGTGTCTCTCAAATTCTGTCAAAATACAGAACAAAAAGCCTTACACTACCAAGGCATATAATAATGTATCTATCGAGGAAGCTAACAAATATGTCCCTCACGGAAATTGGAGGATACCTAGGCGGAAAAGATCATTCAACTGTCCTTCATGCTGACGAAAAAATAAAAAGGACATTAAAAAAAGATAAGAACCTCCTTTTTATTCTGCAAAAACTAGAGAACGAATTGCAAAAAAATAGTGGTTTATAATGTATAGAATACTGTAGAATATTTTCACCTTTTACATTACATAATTTTAGTTTACAATAAAAGAAGGTTTTTCTCTGCAGGTTGTTTACATCTTTTCTGCATTACATTAATAGCTGTATGTTATTACCCTATAATGAATTATAAACACTCGATGAAGTTATAATTATATATAATACTTATACTTTAAAAATATATAGAATAGGAGTAATAATGAATTTATCCTTTCTTGGGAATGATTTGTATAGAGGCTTTAATTTAGTTTCTAGTATAATTCCAACAACAGCGGTAAAGAATGTGTTAAATGGTGTAAAGTTGACTTTTGGGTATGGACAGGTCGAGTTAACAGCGACAGACTTGGAGGTTTTGGTTAGATACACATTGCCTGTGAAAGAGAAAGAGGTTGAAGGAAATGGCGGTATCGTGCTTCCCGCAAGCTATATTAACCCCATACTTAGAGAATGGGCGACGAGCGAAGAAGTCTTAATGTCTATTGAAGGAAATACTTGTAAATTAAGATCAAGAGGTGGGTACTTCAAGATAATGGGTGAAGATCCGGCGCAATTCCCAGGGGTAAGTGTGGGAAGTGGGGAAAATAGTGTTGTGGTTGATGGTGAAATTGTTAGTGATATGGTGGAAAAAGTTGTTGGCTCGGTATCGAGTGTGAGAACGAGAAACGCGCTATGCGGTGTTTTTGTAAGAGTAGAGGGGGAAAATATTACCATGGTCGGTGCGGATGGAAATAGGCTATCTAGTGTCAGGCGAAAGGTAGATAACCCAAATAAGGTATTAATGAATGGAATTGCGACAGTAAAGTGTTTAACGTTTTTACAACGTTTTGTTTCTGAGTGTAAGGGTACACTGAAGGTTATTATTGATGAATCACGGATACGATTTATAGGGAGTAAAGGCGAGATCATATCGCAGTTAATAGATGGGCAGTATCCAAGATATGAGGAAGTTGTACCGAAGCAAAATGATAAGAAAGTAGTGGTAGATAGAGAGGAGTTGTTATCCATGATGCGAATTGCTTCGTATATGACGAGCGAGGGTTGTAGAATAGTTAAATTTATTTTGGGAAAAGAAAAACTCATGCTATCTTCGAGGGCTGCGAATATTGGAGAGGCAGAGTTGGAAGTTCGTGTTGATTACGATGGGACAGCTTTTGAAATAGGTTTCAACCCAGATTATGTTCTAGAAGCTTTAAAGGTCGCAGACGCAGACAGGGTTACCATAGAGCTTGGAGAGAGTAATGGTGCGGCGTTGTTCAGAACGGGGCACGAACAAATGTGTGTTATAATGCCGATTGAGTTAGAGGGTGTGAATTTGGGGGAATAGTCTCACCACTTTCGTACTTTATAAGGATTCAGGATGAGAGAAGGACTGCCTGACAGGTATTTCTACAATAAGAGTGAGGCTATAAGGGTTGGAAATCTGTTGAAGGGTCTGCTCACGAAGAGACATTCTACAGACAAGAATTATCAGAAGGTAAAGAATGTATGGCAATATGTGGCGAACGGGGATGTCTATCAAGGCACAGAAGTTACGGGGCTGAGAAACGGGACGTTGTATGTGAATGTTGAATCCACAACCATGCTTCATCATTTGACTAATTTTGAAAAGCTTACGATGATCACTAGAATTAATGAGCTGGTTGGAGCAGGGTGTATAAGGAATATTCGTTTTTGGACAGGGAACACAAGAGATGATAAAAGAAGATAACCTAGCGTTGAAGCAAGATGCGTACGATGCAACTTCTATAAAAGTTTTAGGCGGAATAGAAGCTGTTAGAAAAAGACCGGCAATGTACATAGGAGACACTACGAGCAGGGGGTTGCACCATCTCGTCGAGGAAGTTGTTTGTAACAGCGTCGACGAAGCGGTCGCGGGCTTCTGTGAAAATATAAGCGTAAAAATAAACGTAGACCAGTGCTTGACGGTTATAGATGACGGCAGGGGAATCCCCGTCGACATACACCAAGAGACAAACAAGTCGGCACTAGAGGTGGTTATGACCATGTTACATGCGGGTGGAAAGTTCGAGCACAAAAGTTATAAGATTTCGGGAGGATTGCACGGAGTAGGGGTCTCAGTAGTGAACGCCCTGAGTGAGTGGATGGAGGTTGAGGTAAAACGGGATGGACACGTATATTTCCAGAGGTATGAGAAAGGAATAGTAAAGTCAGACGTAGAAGTTAGAGGAGTTACAAAGAAAAGAGGAACAAAAGTTGTTTTCAAACCAGACCCGGAAATATTCGAGGACACGACATTTTGCTTTGAGACAATAGCGAAAAGATTAAGAGAATATGCCTTCTTGAACAAAGGATTAAAAGTAACATTAACCGACGAGAGAACCGACAAGAGTGAATCTTTTAAATATGAAGGTGGAATAAACGCCTTCATAAAAGAACTCAACGATGGAAAAGAAGTAATTCATCGAGAGGTTATCTACTTTGAGAAAGAGAGCGAAGGAACTATCGTCGAGGTAGCTATGCAATATAACGACGGCTACAGTGAGAATATATATTCTTTTGCAAATAACATTAACACGGTAGAAGGAGGTACCCACCTGAGCGGCTTTAGAGCGGCACTCACAAGAACCCTTAATAATTATGCGAAAAGCAAGGGACTACTCAGCGAAGAAAAAGCCCCGACAGGGGATGACTATAAGGAAGGGCTCACTGCGGTTATAAGTATTAAGACCCCTGATCCTCAATTTGAGGGGCAGACCAAAACAAAGTTAGGGAATCGCGAGATTCAAAGTCTCGTAGAGACCGTGGTGAATGAACAGTTGGGAACCTATTGCGAGGAAACGCCATCGACAGCGAGGGCAATTATTAATAAGGGGATAGAGGCTGCCAGGGCGAGGGAAGCAGCCAGGAAAGCGAGGGATCTGACCAGGAGAAAGGGAGCCTTGAGCAGCTCAAATCTTCCTGGGAAACTGGCGGATTGCTCTTGCCGAGATTTTGCAACATCTGAGCTGTTTTTGGTGGAGGGTATTTCTGCAGGCGGCACCGCGAAGCAAGGAAGAGATCGAAACTTTCAAGCAATACTACCGCTAAAGGGCGTAATTTTAAACGTTGAAAAAGCACGCATTGATAAAATGTTAAGCAACGAGGAGATTAGAACACTAATATCCGCCCTCGGTACAGGGATAGGGGCAGACGAATTTACCGTAAGCAATCTACGGTATGCAAAAGTCATTATCATGACAGATGCCGATATTGACGGGGCACATATTAGGACATTATTGTTGACGTTTTTCTTCCGGCAAATGATAGACCTGATAGAAAAAGGGCACATCTATATTGCACAACCGCCCCTATATAAAGTAACAAAAAATAGAAGACAGGAATACATCTACGATGATAAGGAACTGCAGAAGACCCTCATCACGCTGGGGACAGAAGGAACAGTTATGGAAACCGAGAGCGCCAGAAAAGAAAAGCTAGATGGCGTGGGGTTGGAAAAATTGCTGCGGCTCTTGGTACAAATGGAAGAATACGTAAAGATATTGAAAAAAAAGGGAATGGCATTAGATAAATTCTTAGGATTAAGGAATAGAAAAAGTGGGAGTCTCCCGCTGTATAAAGTGTCTTTCAGGGGCGAAGTATCGTATATTTATTCCGAGGAAGAACTAGAAAAGTTCATACGGGATAAACAAAAAGTGGAAGGAAGAGAGTTGGAGATACTCGAGGAAGATGATGCTGCGGGAATAGAAAAAGAGAAAGGGGCATTAGAGGTCATAGAGTATCGTGAGGGTAAAGAAATTGAGAAAACGGTTAGAATGATAGAGGATTATGGTTTCGCGACAGAGGAATATTTTAATGGGAGAAGTGAGAATAAACCGAAGTATAAGTTAGTCGCAGAAGACCTAGAAATATATGCGTATTCTCTAAGTGAGATGTTATCAAAAATACGGGAAATTGGAAGAAAAGGGCTTGAGATACAGCGGTACAAAGGACTGGGAGAAATGAATGCGGAGGAACTAGCAGAAACTACTATGAACATTAATACAAGAACGCTGCTAAAGGTAAAAGTGGAGGACGCAGCTAAGGCAGATGCAATTTTCAGCACCTTGGCGGGAAAAGACGTTCAGCGAAGAAAAGAGTTCATTGAGAAACATGCGCTAGAAGCAAGAAATTTGGATGTGTAGCTTTAATGCTGGGAGTGCGGGAATTTTATGCAGAAGAAAGAGTTAAAACAGATGGAAGGTCTTCTTTTGGCTAAAAAGGATACATTGTTCCGTGAGGTTGAGAAGCGGTTCAAAAAATATCAGGATACCAGCGGTGGAAAACTAACAGAAACTGTTGAGATTGCAGCCAGCGGCTTGAATGGAGACTTGGAGATATTAGTTGCAGAGGAAGACGCTAGAGAATTGAAACAAATAGAAGATGCCCTGGTGAGAATTAGAGCGGGCGATTATGGGATTTGTGAGCAGTGTGGTCATGCCATCAAGAAAGCCCGGTTAAGGGCCATCCCGTTTACGACGCTTTGTGTAAATTGCAAGGAAGAAGAGGAAAGAGAGTCCGGTGGAGATGCCGTTCAGGCAAAATGCGATTGGGAGAATACTGTAGGGAACTCAGGGAGCGAGGAAATGGATGAGGTTAATAAGACATCCTTGAGGAGAAGAAAAATCGTGGAACTTGAAGATGACGATAGGAAGAATTAGTTCCCCAGCCTTTAAAGAGATATACAAAACGGATTAACTGCTTAATTCTGCACGACATCCAAAGAGACGTGAGGAATATTTCGATTAATGACATTAGTTAAGGTTTTTTTAAATACATGCAAAAGACACGCTAAAAAACCGGCGGTTATTGATCAAAACAGAGAAATTACTTACGGTACCCTCCATAAAGAGGCCTTAGAGTCAGCAGCATTGCTATTATCAAGAAATACGAGTAGCCACGTTGGAATACTTCTTCCAAATTGCATCGAATTTGTAGCAGCATTCTATGGAATCCTCATGGCAGGGAAGACCCCCATTCCGCTAAACTTCTTGCTCTCGCCAGCGCAGTTGTTATATGTAATCCAGAATGCGAATATAGACACCGTCTTCACAAACAATTTATTCAAACCACAATTAGGAAATCTATTAAAGCACATTCTCTCGGCAGAAGAGAAAGGACCTTGTACGGCGGCTGACGAGGAAAAAATCAGGCTGGGAGAGGAAGAAGAACTGGCTGCCATACTATACACGTCGGGTACTAGTGCGAATCCAAAGGGTGTCATGTTGACGCATAAGAATTTTTTGAGTAACTTGAATGGGTGTATACAGGCATTTAAATTTACTGAAAAAGACATATTGTTGGGCGTTCTCCCGCTCTTTCATACCTATGCATTGACCACCAACATGGTATTGCCAATATGCGTGGGAGCGACGATCGTCTATCTTCCGCGTTTTTCAGGACCCAAGGTTCTCGAGCTAATCGAGAAGCGGAAAATCACGGCCGTGTTTGCCATTCCGTCCATGTACAGGGCACTCCTAAGGACCGTCGAATCGACCAAGCATGAACTGAGCACATTGAGGATTTGTACTTCGGGGGGGGAACTTCTGCCGGGTGACGTTCTGGAGGCATTTAATAGGGTATTTCCTGTGCCATTGACGGAAGGATACGGACTAACGGAGGCAACGGCAATTGTTTCTGTTAATCTTCCCGAAAGATTTAGGCCGGGCAGCATTGGCCCACCATTGCGGAACCTCGAAGTGAAGATTGTTAACGATGATGGACAGCGGCAGCCGTTGAACAAGGAAGGCGAGATGTGGGTAAAGGGGCCAAACGTGATGAATGGATATTACAAATTACCCAAGGAGACGGCGGAGACAATTACATCTGATGGTTGGCTGAAGACGGGAGATTACGGCAAGCTGGACAGCGAGGGATTCTTATGGATCACCGGTAGAAAGAAAGAATTGATCATCATCAGCGGAGAAAACGTATCTCCTAACGAGATTGAGCATGTCATTAGTAGCCACGAGAAAGTCTTTGAAGTAGCAGTTGTTGGAGTGTCGGATAAGATTCGCGGGGAGGTACCAAAAGCATTTATCGCTTTCCGTGAAAACGCAGCGTGCAGCGAAGAAGAAATAAAGAATTTTTGCATGCAGCGGTTGCCTCACTACAAGGTTCCTAAATATTTTGAATTCCTGAAGGAACTACCGCACGGCCCCACTGGCAAGGTGCTGAAAAGGGCATTGAAACAATAAATGTTCAAGGTTTTATTTGGGTGTCCCCAGTAGAAGGCGTCCCATCTTCGAAAGTAGAGCAATAATTATATTGAGCTGAGGGTCAAGAACCTCGCCGTATCTTTTCAACCTCTTTGCTTTTATGTCCTCAATAATTTCCAAACAATAAGGTAATTTGCCAAAAATTTTATTTGTTGCTTCTCTGTGTTCCTTTTCGAGATCGAATCTCTTTGAAATGGCTTCTATTCCGTTCTTTACGAGGGCTACTCTTTTCAAAAGCGCTTCTTTAACTTCTTCTGGGATGTTGTATTTTATCTCATAAAGGATACCGATATTTGTTCCATTATTTAGGATTTGTGCAACATCCTGCATGTTTTCTTCCACGACACGAAGGGCTATTGGAAGTCCCCCTTTTGGTCTTTATTCTCCCGGAGATATTTTTTGCCAATATTTGTTTCGATCCCTAGATAAATATTTGCGATGCATAGCTTTTTTTGCTAAACTGCGTGCAATCTATTTAAAACCTATATATTTTTAAGATGGAGTGTTATTTGATGAAAGGTATACTTAACGGAGTATTGAGTATATTTTTACTATTTGTTCTCTTGGGCGCGAATAATCCTGAGGATAAGAGCGGGGCGCAGTCGGTCTTAAAGGAGCTGGATGATTTTCAAAAATCACTTTCGAACTGGATGAAA
>JAGWZR010000029.1 GCA_018968795.1 Planctomycetota bacterium
TCATTGTCGATTCGGCGCTCCGATGCAAGAAAATCATTGAAGGTCTTTTGAAATTTTCTCGCACATCCGAAACAATAAGTATGGCCGTAAATATCAACGAAGTAATCGATGAATCTCTCATCCTCTTTGGCAACCAGTTGTCATCCCAGAATATCGAATTGAACAAGATTTTAAGCCCCGCTATTCCTGCCATCCGCGCCAATCATACGCAGATACAGCAGGTTTTTACCGATATCGTAATAAATGCAATCCAGGCTATGCCTAGGGGCGGTAAACTCACCATCGTAACACGACCGGTAAATTCCTCTGCCGTCGAAATAGAATTTACCGATACCGGAGAAGGCATCGCTCAAGAAAATTTAACCAAGGTATTTGAACCGTTCTTCACTACCCGCGAACCTGGCAAGGGGACGGGACTGGGGCTATACATGATTTACAGGATCTTGCAAGAACACCACGGACGCATCGATGTAAAAAGCGAAATTGGAAAAGGAACAACCTTTACGGTAACCTTGCCGTGTAAATATCAATAGGAAAAAATCCATTTTAGTCGCAGTTCATTACCATACCATAGGGAGGTGCATTATGGCAGGCGAAAGAATATTAGTTATCGACGACGAAGAAATTATATGCAGTTTACTCAAAGACACCTTGACCGATGAAGGTTATTACGTGGAAACGGTAACCAATAGTATTGAAGGGCTTGAGAAGCTCATACGGGGAGAGCCTTTTGACATACTCCTTACGGACATTCGAATGCCGAAAAAGGACGGAATGCAGGTGCTCAAAGAAGCAAAGAATCGTATTCCGGACATAATTATTATTATCATAACGGGATATCCAAGCATCGAAACCATTCGAGAGGCAAGCGAATACAATGCTTTTGATTATATTACAAAACCGCTCGATCCAGATGAGGTATGTGAATGCATTAAACGCGCCATGGACGCACGAAAATTGTCCAGAGAATTCAAAGTCCCGGAAAAGCCGCCCAGAATACTCGTGGTAGATGATATGCAATCGGCTCTGTTCCTTTCAGAAGGAATTTTACAAGACGAGGGTTATCATGCAGAGATCGCCCAAAATGGACAAGAGGCACTCGAAAGATTCAGACAAAAACATTTTGACATTGTAATCGCCGACCTCCACATGCCCGGTATGGACGGCATTGAACTCCTGAAAAACATCAACAAACTGAACATCAAAACCTTATGCATAATCATGACAGCGCGTCCCAGTATAGAATCAGCTATCGAATCCTTCCGGCGCGGCGCCTATGATTATATCACAAAGCCGATAGACCCCGACACTATCATCAACACCATTCAACGCGGGTTTGAAAAACACAATCTTGAGGTCAATACCGACAAGTTACTAAACCGCCTCCAAGACCTCCGCCAGCAGATGATCGACGAAAATGCCGCACTTTTAAGGGAAAGAGACTTTGCGCATACTATCATAGACGCCACACCAGATATCATCGTTGCCACAGACGAACATGCTAACATAAGAGCCATTAACCGCACCGCCACGGAGTTGCTTGGCTATAAAAAGGAAGACCTTCTAGGAAAATCTATCGACATCCTTTTTGCCGAAAAGAAAAACTTTTTCAAAGGGATGGATTTTGAAAAATTATTAAGAGAGGGACCCGTTTCTAACTACCCGCTAACCTGCATTACCAACAAAGGCAATAGGATAAAGACAACTTGGTCAGGAGCCCCCATCCTCGACAAAGAAGAAGCGGCAAAAGGTGTTGTGGGAATTGGAAGAAAATAGTATACTTAGTTTATGAAAATCATATCTATTACTGGCACAGCAAGCGGCGTAGGGAAGACAGCCGTTGCGCGATTTTTACTGGAGCACTTCGGGGACTTATCAGCCTTAAAAATTACTACAAAACACGAAGGCAACTGTCCCAGACACTCTGATTGCGATTTGTGTGAGACAATGGACCGTCCATACAAAATTACGCTTGACCCACTTGAGATCAACCAATCTGGCAAAGATACCGCTTTATTCAAAAATGCCGGCGCTCGAAAGGTCGTCTGGCTTCAAACCCATTCAGAATATCTAAGGATGGGCGTCAAAGAGGCGCTAACATACTTTGACAAAAACGATTCAATACTCGTAGAAGGCAATAGTTTCCTGCACGTACACGATGCCGATCTCGGTATCCTCGTTACAACACCCAGAGAACCGAAGGTCAAGCGTTCGACGAGACAAATTGTTTCTAAGATCGATCTGGCAGTAATCAACAAATACACCGATGACCGTGCCGATGATATAGCAAAAACACAAGAAAGGTTACACCAAATCGGTTGTTACGCCCCCGTCCATATCATAAGCCCGTTTCAAGCAAACTACGCCCCAAACGAGACTTTCCTTAACTACATCCAGGATATGATTGGGCAGCCAATCCAATCTATATAAAAAGAATAGTACATCTGTAACAACATTCTTAAATGCCTTCTGAAATGATGCAGGATGCATAGCGCAGCATAGCCGCAACCAAAGGCCCCTCTCTTTCCCCTCCTTCGCAAAGGAGGGGACTTCGTCGTGAGCTCAGTCGAACGATGAAGGGGAGGTCTTCCATAGACCATTTACCATATTGGTTATGGACACGAAACCCGCATAAATAAAATGAAAATTCCCATACAATAAATTTAAAGTGAAAGATAAGTTAGAAATCATTATAATAATGCAAGCGGTTTACAAACTTTGATGAATTAAGCAAGAAATTATTTTTCTTACTGCTCATACCTGAGTAAGAATATTAACGAAACACAATGAATATATTATTGATATACCCTGAGTTCCCAGATACATTTTGGAGTTTCAAACACGCACTTAAGTTCGTACGCAAAAAGGCCTCCTTTCCACCACTAGGATTACTGACGGTTGCCGCAATGCTGCCGTCAGAGTGGTCAAAGCGCTTAGTCGACGTCAATGTGGTAAAGATCACAGATGAAGATATGGCATGGGCGGATTATGCATTTATCAGCAGCATGGTTGTACAAAGAACGTCGGCTCAACATATCATTAAGCGTTGCAAGGAAGTTGATGTCAAAGTGGTTGCCGGAGGGCCTTTATTCACGAGCGAGCATGAACAATTCGAGAATGTCGATCATTTCGTACTCAATGAAGCAGAGCTAACCCTGCCACCTTTTTTAGAAGACCTGAATAATAACTGCGCCAGGCGAGTATACAGCACATCTCATTTTGCTGACATTCAAAAGACTCCAGCGCCTCTTTGGGAATTAGCCGATTTGAAACAATACGCCTCGATGAGCATACAGTACACCCGTGGTTGTCCATACCACTGCGAGTTCTGCAACGTGACGTCATTATTTGGACGAAATCCACGTACCAAAACTCCCGAACAAATTGTTGCCGAGTTGGACAGTTTCTATAGTATGGGGTGGCGTGGATCCGTATTCTTCGTAGATGACAATCTCATCGGGAACAAAAAAAACCTCAAGAATGAATTGCTGCCTGCTTTAATCAAATGGCAAAGCAAGCATGTGCCGATACCGTTTAACACTGAAGTCTCCATCAATGTGGCCGACGATGAATCCCTGATGCGAATGATGTCCGAAGCGGGCTTTAACACAGTTTTTGTCGGGATCGAGACGCCGGATACGGAGGGACTGGCAGAATGTAACAAAAAACAGAACAAAAACCGTAACTTAGTTGAAGACGTGCGGCGTATTCAGCGAGCCGGACTGCAAGTACAAGCAGGCTTTATAGTAGGCTTTGACACTGATACGAAATCTATCTTTCAACGGCAAATTGATTTTATACAGAAAAGCGGGATTGTGTCGGCGATGGTTGGCATGCTTCAGGCCCCGGCGGGGACACGGCTATACGAACGTCTAAAGCGAGAGGGGCGTTTGCTCGGGCAGATGTCGGGGGACAATTTAGACGGCACAACGAACATTATCCCTACCATGGACATCGCTACATTCCGGGAAGGATATAAAAAAATATTGAGACACATTTATTCCCCCGAAAACTATTATCAGCGCATAAAGACCTTCTTTCGAGAATACAAAGCGCCAAAGATTAAAGCTCAATTTAAGTTCAATGATATACTGGCGTTATTTCGTGCCATCTACCATCTCGGTATCCTTGGCAATGAACGCGTCCAGTTTTGGAAACTCTTGTTATGGACGTGCTTTCATCGTCGCGAATTATTACCACTGTCCGTTACCCTTGCAGTTTACGGCTACCATTTCCGCAAAGTTAGTAAATTACACGTACTTTGATTCCAAAAGATTCAATTATAAAATATATTATCCTTGTCTGCCATGACAAGACAATGGCGCATAGAATTGAAGGGGCTTACTATCACATCTTATCACGAGGAAATGAGCGAAGGTATTAAAATGCGATACAAATGATTTCTTACAAAATTTAAGAATTAATGTATCATAACAGCTTACCTTGGCAATAGAGCCCAAATACGGCACTGCCCGCCGGAGCCGCCTTCAATCTTAATAGGAGCAATAATAAGCGTAGCCCCTCTGGGCGGCAGTTTGTCAAGGTTGGCTACATTTTCAAGGATAAATTTCCCGGCGCCGTTAATAACATGATGTACCTGAAAGTCTGAGCAGTTTCCACAATCCCCGCTGAGAGTATCGATACCAATACCCTTGATATGCCTCTTTTCTACCAGGAAGACGGCGGCCTCTTTCGAATAGCCCGGAAAGCGCATACGATCATTGTTATCCTTGTTCTTGTAAATCTCGAAATCATGCCACCGTTTCCCCCACCCTGTGTTCAACAATACGATTGCCCCATCAGGTATCTGCTCATTAACCTTTTCCCACAATAAGATGTCGGATAGTAAAAGGACATAATCAGCATCTTTGTTTGTCTTATCAGTTACATCAATAACAACGGCATGGCCAACAAGTTGTTCGAAAGGAATTTGGTCTACAGACGGCTTGTTCAGCTCAAAGTGGTTGGGCGCATCAATATGAGTTCCCAAGTGTTCGGGCGTGCTGTACCTGCCGGAAAATACCCTATCTCTTTTGATATTGGCAATGACCTCGTATTTAAACGGGGTATAGTTCCCTACCGGCCAGTAAGCATTCTTTTCATTCAGAGGGTAGGTCAAATCAATAATAGGAGCCTTGCCTTCCATGGCATCCTCAAGAATACCGGCAGACGAACCCCGTCCGAAGAAAAGCAACGTTAGTCCTAGTGTGAAAATTTGTAGAAATATTTTCATTCACTACCCCTTGTAATTTGAAAAGTTACCCGAAAGTTCATATTACCGTTAGATCATTTGGAGGCATTGATAAGAGCGCCAAATAAGGCCGCATGATGCGGAAAGTTTATCATGCGCTCAGGATGCCACTGCACACCCACAAGGAACGGATAATCTTTCCATTCGACGGCTTCTATCATACCATCTGCAGTATGGGCTGTATCTTTCAAGCCCTTACCCAGTCTCTTAACAGCCTGGTGATGTGTGCTGTTAGCCTCAATGCGGTCCACTCCAATAATCGAATAAAGGATCGAATTCTTTTCTATAGTTACAGAATGGGTGTATCGCTCATTTTGTGAATCTTTGTGAATCAGTAAATTCTTACATTCGGACGGAATATCCTGGATTAACGAACCTCCTAAGACAACATTTACAAGCTGAGCGCCATAACATATCGCCAGAATGGGTTTCTTCATCCGGATAGCTTTTTCAACCAAGGTAAAGTCAGAGACCTCCTTGTCAGGATGAACACATGTGGTCTTGTTGTGTCTATCTTCTCCATAGCGTTGAGGTGAAACATCATTCCCGCCGGTGAGGAGTAAGCCCTCTATCTTTTTCAATAAAAGTTCTACATCGTTTTTATCCTTAATAATAGGCAATAGTAGGGGGATACCGCCAGCCGCAACGATTGCTTCGCTGTAATCTCTATAGGTAAAGGAATAGGGTAGTTTACCTCCCTCTTCGTAATCGCAATTGACACCAATGATTGGTTTCATATTTTGTAACTACAGATTTTTAACAGGGCTTTAGCCACGAATTAACACGAATTAACACAAATAAACACGAATGTTAATAATTTCTTTTGGGATAGTATTTCTCTATAATCTTTTTTACCGCACGGATAACATCATCCGTATCTGCCTCTGTTAGTTTTGCTGAAAGCGGCAGGGAAATTGTCCTGTCTGAAACAAATTCTGCATTGGGAAAATCATCGCGTTTAAACCCAAAAGTATTTGCATAGTATGGGTGCAGATGCAACGCCACGAAGTGGATGCCTGTGCCGATATTTTCATTGTGGAGCGCCTGCTGAAAGGTATCTCTACTTATCCCAATTTTATCAATATCGAGGAGTGGTGTATAAAGATGGCGTGCATGCACCGTATTCTTTTCTGCAGGCGCTGGAAGAATAACAGGTAATTCATGGAATGCCTTATCATATTTTTTCCATATTTTTTCCCGTATCTTGTGATATGTATTGACCCGCCTTAACTGGTGGATTCCCAATGCCGCCTGAATATCCATCATGTTGTATTTGTAGCCAGGGAAAATAACCTGATAGTGTTTAAAGCCCTTGTCGGAATATCGATGCCACGCGCCTTTGCTCATACCGTGCAAGCCGTACATCTGCACTTTCTCCGCCCATTCTCTGTTATTCGTAGTTACCATCCCCCCTTCGCCCGTACACACATTTTTTGTAACGTAGAAGCTGAATACAGTCATATCCCCGATGCTGCCTACCCTTTGTCCCTTGTATTCGGCTTCAATAGCATGGGCTGCATCAGTGATAACGAGCAGATGGTGTTTCCTCGCTATGGACATAATGGCGTCCATATCGCAAGGTCTTCCAGCAAAATGTACGGGAATAATAGCCTTCGTTTTTTTTGTGATACTTTTTTCTATTAGATTGGGATCAATATTCATTGTGCGTTTATCAATATCCACGAATACAGGTCTTGCTCCAATATGGGTAATAACATTGGCAGTAGCGGCAAAGGTCATGGGTGTGGTGATAATCTCATCGCCTTTGTCTAGCCCTAATACAATCATGGCGAGGTGAAGTCCGGCAGTACAGGAATTGAGTGCCATGGCGTACTTTGTCCCAATATGTTTTCTGAACATCTCCTCAAACTTGGCTACTTTTGGACCCGTAGAGAGCCATCCCGACCGCAAAGTATCTACAACCTCATTTATCTCCGCCTCCTCTATCCTGGGACTGCCAAAGATGAGAAAATTTTCCCGCGCTGGTTTATTCCCCTTTTTTGTCATACAGGTATTCTTTTATCGATTAATGTTTGGATACCAAAGTATTGTATACATGCTCTAAGTTTTCCACCTCTTCATAAATGTTATAATTCCTTTCAACATGCCTCCTGCCCTCCCTGCCCATGCTCGGCCATTGTTCTGGATGGTTGATAAGATATTCCAATCGTTCTGCAAGTACGTCAGCATCCCGTTCTGGCACAAGAAAGCCGCTTTTCCCGTTGATGACAACTTCAGGTATATCAGCATGGTATGACGATAGCACTGGAATTCCTGTCGCCTGAGCCTCTAAAAGTGTAGTAGGCGCACCGCCTTCACTATCCCCGTTCTGCGCAGTTACGCTGGGCTGAATATAAATATGCGCCTTTTTTAACTCTTCTGCAAAAACTCGATGAGGTTGATAACCTAAAAAACTGACATGTTGATTTAGGTTATTTTCGTTAACAAAAGTCTCAATATCATTTCTTAATATACCATCGCCAATAATTCTAAATTCAATATGCGGATGTTTGTGTATTAAAAGATTCAATGCCTTTAGTGCGTATATGAGTCCTTTTTTTTCAACGAATCTTCCACAAAACAAAATAATAATTTTACCGTCTGGATGGAATATTCTTTCCCTGAATTGGAACTTTTCAACATCAATTCCTATATGCTGTATCTTGATTTTCTCGGCAGGACATCCGATGTTTTTTAGCGATTGTTTCATGTTATTACCTTCGACAAGAAATAAATCTCCCTCTTTAAAGAGCCTCTGATATGCGTTATTCCACACTTCCTCACGAGGTAATTGGGTTACATCGTACCCATAAAAAGTCGTAATAAGCGGCAGTTTAAGGTACTGTTTTAAAGGAATCATCGCAACACCCTGCGGTCCAAAGTGCGCATGGATTAAGCATGCCTTTTCTTTTTTTAATATGTGTTTGAAGTACAGGATATGTTCAAAATATTCTTTCTTGTGTAAATAAAGGTAATAGCCTACCCGATCCCTGAACCACCACCATGAAAAACGCTTTATTTTAGAACTGTCGTATATCGGATGAAAAGGAAACTGTCCTAGGTTAAGAGTTTCCGTGGCTAAAACGATGGGGTTATATATTTTTATATTTTTGAGGTATGAATATATAAATGTCTCTGATAATCCGAGATAACACCGGATGGCGTGGGCGATTGTTGGTTTCACCACAATAACCATTAAATATTGCTGTAAGTTCTCTTTACAGGATATACCGACTTAAATCCTCGTCTCTTGCTATGGCTTGTAATTTATCTTGAACATATTTCGCATCGATAACGACCTCTGCGCCATTCATATCAGGAGCATCAAACGAAACATTTTCCACGAGTTTTTCCATTACGGTATGCAATCTTCGCGCGCCAATATTCTGGGTGCGCTTGTTAACCTGTACGGCAATTTCGGCAACAGCCTCAACGGAGTCATTTTCAAATCGCATCTTGATCCCCTCAGTTTCCAGAAGCGCCTTGTATTGTTTAATCAAGGCATTTTTGGGCTCGGTCAAGATGCGCAAAAATTCTTCTTTCCCGAGATCTTCTAGTTCCACACGGATGGGGAATCGTCCTTGAAGCTCAGGAATCAAATCCGATGGTTTGGATACATGAAATGCGCCCGCGGCAATAAAAAGGATGCGGTCAGTCCTGACCATTCCATATCTGGTATTTACGGTGGTACCGTCCACAATCGGCAACAAGTCTCGTTGCACCCCCTCGCGGGAAACGTCGGGACCGTGAGTAGATTCACGGCCTGCGATTTTATCAATCTCATCAACAAAGATAATTCCAAAGTACTCAGTCCTGCGGATCGCTTCCTGCATGACCTTTTCCTTGTCAATAAGCTTCTCAGCCTCTTCTTGTGTCAAAATTCTTTTTGCCTCTGGGACAGAAACTTTTCGCACCTGCGTGCGCGGAGGAATCATCTTCTCCAGCACATTCTGGAAATCCATGCCTATTTCTTCAACACCTGCCACAAAACCCTGTAGTACATAAGGCTTTTCATGAATGGTAAGCTCTACGGTACGGTTTGCAAGCTCACCATCTTGCAGTTTTTTTCTAAATTTTTCACGCGTACTTAAACGTTGTTCCTCCGATTCGGCGCTTGTTGTTTCGGTATTTTTTGGTACCGGCGGCAGCAGCAAATCAAGGAGTCTCTCCTCTGCCATCTTCTCGGCCTTTTCCTGAACGCCCTGTATCATTTCGGACTTAACCATGTTTACGCCGATCTCAGTAATATCGCGTATCATAGATTCCACATCACGGCCGTGATAACCAACTTCGGTGTACTTTGACGCCTCTACTTTTAGAAAAGGCGCCTTGACGAGAGAGGCCATGCGCCTTGCAATTTCTGTTTTTCCCACTCCTGTAGGCCCGATCATAATGATATTTTTAGGTAAGACTTCTTCTCTCAACTCATCAGAAAGTTGATGTCTGCGCCATCGGTTACGGATGGCAATCGCCACCGCTCGTTTGGCATTTTTTTGGCCGATGATATATTTGTCAAGTTCTTCTACGATCTTACGCGGCGTCAGTTCCTTCACTACTTGATCTCCTCTACCTTAATATTTTTGTTTGTATAGACACAGATATCCGCTGCAATGTTTAAGGACTCTTCAACAATCTCTTTCGCAGTCAATGAAGTGTGCTTTATCAATGCCCTTGCCGCCGCGATTGCATAAGAACCTCCAGAACCTATCCCAATGATGCCGTCATCTGGTTCAATCACATCGCCTCCGCCAGAAATCAAAAAGGAATAATGTTTATCCACTACAATAAGCAAGGATTCCAGCCTTCTGAGCACCTTGTCCGTTCGCCATTCCTTGGCCAATTCATGGGCGCTGCGCAGGACGTTTCCCTGATATTGCTCAAGTTTTGCGTCGAATCTCTCCATGAGGGCAAATGAGTCCGCCGATGAACCGGCAAAACCCACAATGACCTTGTCGTGGTAGAGCCTTCGAATCTTCTTGGCATCCTGCTTTACCACAGCGGCATTCATGGTAACTTGGCCATCGCCGCCAATAGCAACATGGCCATCCTTTCTAACTGATAAAATGGTTGTGGATACAATGACGGGGTTCAAATTCAAATCCTTCTTTCCATTTTTAAATTAATTCGGGCACAGTTTTCCAAAGAGATACACTGATAACAATTTCATCCCTTAAGATTCCCATATTCTGTATCTATCCATGTCCAAAGTAGTAATCCCTACAATGTTTTTGATTGGTGTAGATGTTATCAATTAACATAAAAGTTAGCAAGGGTTTTCTCTTTTCTTAATGTTTGACAAATATAACGAATCAAACGTATAATTAAAATCAAACATGCACCAATGAATATCAGGAGGATTGAGGAATGTTTCATTTTACAAATATCCAGGTTTATTTAGAAGGAGGTATATGTCTATGGTAGCCAAAGACATTATGAATAAGATTGTTACCGCAGCAAAGAGGAAGACGATCGGCAGGGATTTGGCAATAAAATTATTATCCGGCATGTACAGCGGATTGCCTGTTGTGGACGATAAGGGAAAGGTTGTTGGGGTGGTAAGCGAGTTTGACCTTTTAAAGGCCATAAAAGAAGGGAAGAAATTAGAACAGGTAACGGCTGAGGATATTATGTCAAAGAAACCCATATGTGTAATTGAGAACACCCCAGTCGACGAGATTATAGACCTTATGATGAAACATAATATTATCCGTGTGCCTGTCGTGAGAAACGATAATCTCGTGGGGGTAATATCCAGATGTGATATCCTCAGCAGTATTGTGGAACCTGAGTTTGTGACAGTTTTTGCTGATTAAAATAACTATTTGGCCACGAATAGGCACAAATAAAAAAAGATGTAAATAAGGAGAAAATGGGAAAACGGAGAAAAAAATAAAACCTAAATCCATTTTGATAGATACAGGAAAACTTTTTTCTTCCTCTTTTCCCCGTTTCCCCACTGCCTCCCTTTCTTCTTCCTTACACATAATATTTGCCAAAAACGTTAAAATATTTTTGTTAGGAATCTGACCCTTGTTGGTAATTCCCATTATTCAATTTATTTGTTATTTCATGTTTCCCTTTGCGCCTTTGCGGTGAACTAACCATGGCTGAACAGACGATAAAATTTGATATCATCGGCATGCACTGCGCAAATTGTGCCATAACGATTGAGCGTAGACTTAAGGATTTAAAGGGAATTACATCTGCTCGGATTAATTTTCCCAATGCAACAGCAATGGTGACGTACGATACCGGCATTATAAACAAGCACAGCATTATTAAATATGTAAAAGACACCGGTTACACGGCGAAGGAAAGGGTTCGGCTGGATCAAACATCAAAATCGTCTATTCAAATGGGCTGGTTTGTCTTTAGCATTCTGGCATCTGTCGCCATGATGGTTCTTATGTACGTGCCATTGCCCGGCTTGATGCATACCCCTCATCTACTAATGATTATCGCTACGGTAACGCTACTGGGGCCGGGAATGGATTTTTTTATGAGTGCGTATAAGTCCATAAAAAACAGCACTGCCAACATGGACGTGCTGGTTTCAATGGGCGTTCTGTCAGCCTATATTTATAGTGTCCTGACAGTTTTTGGTATTTTTGGCACATCCGGTCATGCGTTTTTTGAAACAGCGGTGATGTTGATTGCTTTTATCCGCATTGGAAAATACATGGAAGAACGGGTGAAGGGAAGGGCAAGCCATGCATTACAAAAATTAGCGAAACTGCAAACCGACAAGGCGCGATTATTATCATCGGAAGGGAAGGAATCCGAGGTCAATGCATCATCCCTTCGTGTAGGAGATTTGGTGGGGGTTAGGGCGGGCGAAATCATTCCTGTGGATGGCGAGGTTATTGACGGCATCTCTTCTGTGGACGAATCCATGGTAACTGGTGAATCAATGCCAGTTGTGAAACAAAAGGGTGATAGCGTCATTGGCGCAACTATAAATAAAACGGGCGTCTTAATTGTGAAGGCCGCCAAGGTAGGCGAAGAAACCGTCTTATCGCAAATTATCAATATGGTTGAAGATGCCCAGATGGATAAAGCACCTATTCAGCGATTTGCAGATAAGGTGTCTACTATATTTGT
>JAGWZR010000335.1 GCA_018968795.1 Planctomycetota bacterium
CCCATACTTGCTATGCACATATGTATGGATTGATTAGCGGACTTGTAAAAACAAATTCGCCTGTATATATAACGGAGTACAAGACAATTCATATCCGAGAGCAAAGAGCAGGAGAAGGTGTTGATGTGAGTAAATATCTGACTAAATATTGGATTGAATACATTAAATGGTTAAAAGATTTTATCAATTTACCGAATCTCGAAATAGATGCAGCGCTAAGATATCCAATCAGTTATAAAACCAGGGCCGCCCAATTCATACTCTCAAAAATGAAATCTATATTACGTATCATTCTTCCAAAGACTGTTATTGAAATTCTAAAGCAATATAAGGAGAGATTTTTGATTGGCAAAAAAAAGAATAGACGTAATGCATAATTATAGTTTAGGAAATACCCTTAAAGATACAGGTATTTTAAATAGCAGCCGTTGCCAGTCTAAAGTTAACGATGGCCGCAATATTTCTAAATCGTTGGTTGTAATCCATGATTTTATGACGATAGACCTGTGCCAGAATTTGGTACTTTTTCATACGACTTAAGACATGTTCAACAAATTAAGCGCGCTCTAGAAGGCGCAGGTAACGACCGACCCTGGTACCAATTCAACAAATAACCAATTTAACAATTCAACGGGTGCATAATGTCCGATCCCATTATCAAAGTTGAAAACCTTTCAAAGAAATACATCATCGGCCACCAAAAACAGGAACGCTATATAGCATTGCGCGATGCCCTGACTAACAAAGTGAAAAATCTGGTTCGAAGATTTCCTCGTTCCTTCACTTTTCACCATTCACCTTTCACTGATTCTTTGCACGAAGAATTTTGGGCTCTTAAAGACGTTTCTTTTGAAGTGAAACAAGGGGACGGTGTTGGAATTATAGGCCGAAATGGCGCTGGAAAAACAACTCTTTTAAAAATTTTGAGCCGTATAACTGAGCCAACAGCTGGCAGGGTTTCGATAAAAGGCCGAGTAGCTAGTCTTTTAGAGGTTGGAACTGGTTTCCATCCCGAACTGACTGGACGTGAAAATATCTATCTCAATGGTGCGATTCTTGGAATGAGCAAGGCAGAAATAAAAAACAAGTTTGATGCGATTGTTGCCTTCGCAGAAACTGAAAAATTCCTTGATACGCCAGTAAAAAGATACTCTTCAGGAATGTATGTGCGGCTCGCCTTTGCCGTGGCGGCACATTTGGAACCTGAAATATTGATAGTTGATGAGGTTCTTGCAGTTGGTGATGTGCAGTTTCAGAAGAAGTGTCTTGGAAAGATGGAAGAAGTGGGAAAAGAAGGGCGGACGGTATTGTTTGTGAGTCATAATATGGGAGTAATTGCAAATCTTTGCCCTGAAGCTATTTTACTTGATAGAGGCAATATTGTCTCTGCGGGAACGACAAACGAGGTCGTGTGCAAATATACATGCACGCTGCAAGAGTTGGGAGGACAATTATTATGGGCTGATCAATCTATGGCGCCAGGTACAAGTCGTGTTCGTCTTAAGGCAGTTCGGATCATTTCAGATGGGTCAGTGACATCTGAAGTGATGAGCGATAAAGAAGTGAAAATCCAGATAGATTTTTGGAATTTTGAACATGGAGCTATGTTGGGGGCAAGCATACATCTTCTTGATTCGATGGGGTCTTGTATTTTCGCTACAGGAAATGGAACTTGTGCGAATCTCATTCATGACGATTGGAGCGATAAGCTTTATCCTGTTGGTTTGTTTCGTTCCACTTGCGTTATCCCTGCAAATTTTTTGAACGATTCTACATATTTAATTAATGCTTTTATTACTCGCAATATTGGAACCGTTGAAGCCGGGACACCAGAAGCACTACCCTTTGCAGTTATAGATAGTGGGACCATGCGTGGTGGGTTTACTGGACACTGGAGAGGAATCATCAGGCCGAAAATGGCGTGGAGCACGGAACAATTGAGTTGAAGAATAGTATTTATCAATCATTTTCTTCCAGGATAAAATTGCATCTCAGACAGTGTAAATTCTAAGAGAACATATTTATGGCTGAACTGTTATCAATATGTATTCCAACTCGTAATCGGTCTCAATACTTGCAGGAACTCCTTGAGAGTATAGGTAGAGAGATTGAATCCGAACCAGAAATAGGAAGCAAAATTAAAATATATATTTCCGATAATGCTTCAAATGATTTAACGTGGGATGTATGCCAGAAATTTTATCAGACATATAAAAACTTAGATTATTCTAGTAATGAGAGCGATCTCGGCTCAGGTAATAATATTTTTAAGTGTTGCAATACAGGCATAGGAAAATACCGTTGGGTTGTGGGAGACGACGAACTGATTGCCTCAA
>JAGWZR010000030.1 GCA_018968795.1 Planctomycetota bacterium
TCCTGACGACGCTCTTGTTTGCATTTATCTCTCCACTTTCAAATCGGTTTAACAAGAGTTACAGAGAACTCGATGATTTATTGACTGTACTGGAAAAGTATGCTCTTAAAAAAGACATTCATAACGACAACTGGGTTGTATCAAAAAAACAAGAGGCAGACCTCTATAATAAAGAAATTGGGAAATGCAAGTCTTTCTTGAAAGGAAAGGACGACAGGCTAGAAGCTGTTTTCTTAATAGAAGACCCACAAAAAGGCCTGATTAAAATTGAAGATACAGCGCTATGGAAAAGGGAATATCTAAAAAAGGTTCCGATGTTGGTAGCAAAATTAGAAGCAAATAACATTGCCACAAGCGAAGGCGCTTTACCATTTCAAAACTGGGGATCAGATATCCCAGCATGGGATACTATCCTACCTGTGCAAAAAAAGTTCTGGATACTAGAAACGATTGCAAATATTGCTATGAACAATACTGGAATTACAAAACTTAAAAAAATTACATTTCGGGAATTGTCCCATACATACAACCCTTCTTTTGCCCAACTTTACACCGTTATACCCCTTACCATCAAGGCGGAATTACGGGCGGAACGTATTAAATTTCTGTTACACGAAATTCTTAAATCGGATATCCCATTTGTTCTCGAGGGTATCACTATTTCGGGTACTGGTAAAATTTTTAATCCTAGTCCTTTAATGGAAAGCGAATATATTATGATTAAAGATACCAACGACCACCAACCCAACCCAATTATTGATGTTACTATAGATGCGTATGTTATTGATTATAAAATATAGCGCAACAAAGCCGCAACCAAAAGACCCCCTGTGTCCCCCCTTGCGAAGGGGGGTGTAAAAAAACTTTCCAAAAAAGGAAGTTTTTACAAGGTAATACTATAAATCATTGTCGCATTGATCAATATTTAAACATGGTCATTAAAGACTTTATATTCAAGCATATTGAAAAATGTATCTTTGGCATTGCTGTATGTTATTTAGTATACAGCGCCATCCATACCTATGGAATGAACAAAAAATTGATATCATGTGCTAGCATCATTGCTAGAAAGCTTGAAACAAGCACACCCCCGGCTATAGAAACGGAACTTAAAAACGCAGCGGAGTTGGAATTACGTCTTACAACCCCGCCTTCTGCAAACCCTTTACAGAGACTGTATCTCCTGAGTAAACCATCAACAGAAGCTATCCTTCCAGATATGACTGCCGAAGGTTTATTAAAAAAACCAGAGTCGAGAACACCTCCCCATTTAGTGGTTACAACCCCGGGAGACACAGAATTCATCTACAAGGGAGGAACTGCTGATTTGGCGCTGATTCAAGTCAGAAAATTATATAAGGATAAATGGCGGGTGAGAAGTTTTGCGGTTGAAAAAGGAGAGACAATAGGAGAAAAAAACCTTCTTGCAAAAGAATCCTTAGATTTTAATACGCACTGTAAATTAATAGAAATTATCCCCTTTGCACAAAGACCGCTTGTTGTCAAGAAAACTGTGGTACTCCGAGATGAAAAAGGTGACTTCATGGGTACTACTCTCACAGAAGAAATACACAAAATTTCAACTTCAAGAATCGTATTTGAAAATGACAAAGGAGAACCTTATAATTTGTGGATAGGAGAATTAGTAAATCTGGGAAAAGAAACCGTTAACATTACTTCGAAGACTTCAACTAATTAGCATCTATTAATACCTATAAGGATAGAATAGATATGAAACGCAGTCTGGTTCTTGTCTTGCTCCTCATCTTAAACTTTGTTTTGTTATCATTTGCACCAAGCATACCTCTGGCGCAAAATGAAGATACTCAAAACGCCACGCCCCATCCTGTAAACAATTATTACCTTAAGATTGCTAAAATATACTTTGAATCAAAAGACTACCTCAAGACTATTGACGCACTCGAAATGGCACTCATATTGGAGCCAAATAATGCTGAGGCGCAAACACTGCTAAAAGAATCGAAACAACTTCTGGAAGGGGAAAAAACATCGACGGATAAAGGTGGTGAGCCGAAAGAAATAGCAGGTCCACTTTCGCAGAACAAAGATTTATTAGTTTTGATACAGAACGCACATTCTGCTATTCGAGAGGAACGATACGAGGATGCTGTAGAAATAGCGGACTTAATACTCGAAACAGACCCCATGAATAAAGAGGCGCTGTATATTAAAGAAAAAGCAAATGATATAAAACACAAACGCATTACAGAAAATCTAAAAACCACCCATGCACAGGAAAATCTGAAAAGCCACGAACACATCAACGAAGCGTCTATTCCCTACCAAGACACCTTGAGATTCCCTGCAAAAGAACAGTGGAAGGACATTTCAGGACGTACGCTTCCTGAGCTAGATAAGATTCTAGAAGAAAACAGAAGAAAAACAGGGCAACTCCGCATGGGTCTGAATCTTGATGAAGGTCTATTTTCGAAAACCATCGAAGATGCACTGAATACAATCATCTCTTTTGAGTTTTTGGATACGCCTTTAAAAGACATTGTCATCTTCGTAAGAGAAAAAACAAATATTAACATGATAATCGATTCGGAAGCGGGAAATGCTTTGGTTACCTTAAAACTTAAGGACGTACCACTGAGAACCGCCTTGAAATACCTCTTACCGAAAGGATATGAATATGTAATTGAAGGAGATATCGTTCATATCTACAAGCAAAAAATGGAAATGCGCACCTACGATGTGAGAGATATCTTAATTAATCTGGATGACAAAGAACCCCTTGAATTTGACATTACGGCAGCAGCAACCTCTCGTTTAGGAATGAAAAAGAAAGAAACCCCTAAGGCAAAAGATCCCTCGGAACGAGTATTAGATCTAATTGAACTGCTCGCTACCACCATTGAACCCTCATCATGGTCATTTCGCACCAGTGTCATTGGCTCTGCAGTTACCGGCAGTCAACGGCGTATTAATATACCCGGTCAAGGCGAAGGCAGTATCGTCGCAAGGATGGGTCAACCCGGTGATTTAGTAGTAGTTAATAGCAAATATGTCCATGAACAAATTGAGTATCTCTTGGCGTCTTTAAGGTCTTCGCAAAACCTACAGGTAAGTATTGAGGCACGCTTTGTTACCGTCTCAGACAAGTTCCTGGAAGACATAGGAAATAAGCTGACAAAACTTTTCAGCGATAAAACAACTGTCGATACCGGCGCTGGCAATATTGTTGGAAACCTGAGCGGCAAAGACATTGTTGGCCTCAACCTCAACTATACGATCTTAAATGACTACATGTTAAAAGGATTCATGCGGGCCGTTCAGGAAAGCAAGGACTCCGAGATCCTCACATCTCCACGAATAACGCTCTCAAATACGCAGCGTGGAAATATCGCGGTCATTAAAACCATTAACTATGTTCAAAGCACTTCCGTCTCCGAGGGCGTTGTCACTCCCATTATCGGTACGATACCAGACGGAACTACCTTTGATGTAAGACCTATTGTAGGCGCAGACAGAAAGTACATCTATCTGGAGGTAACCCCCTCCGTGTTTAAAGTTGAAACACCTATCCAATCGTTTACCTTCAGCGGAATAGGGACGGGAACTACCCTTTCAGGAGGCACCGGAGTCGTCAACATCCCTCCCCAGCAAACAGTCCAATTACCCCAAATAAATATTTCTCAGGTATCCGTAACGGTTTGCGTACCTGACAAAGGCACCCTTATGATTGGCGGATTAGGTTCTATCGATAAAACGAAGCTAACGAGCGGCATCCCAATATTATCCAAGATACCTATATTGGGAAGATTATTTTCCAGGGACCAAAAAAGCAATACGAAATCAAACCTGGTTATCCTTTTAAAGCCAATTGTCCTCATCCGGGAGGAGCAAGAAGCAAATCATATTGGCCTTAAGAGCAAACACTTCAATGCAACAGGTTCAAAATACTGACACGCCAGGAAGCGCTTCTATGCAAGCCCTAGAAGTCTAAGATACTGATTAAAATCAGTTGTTATATCTGCCGTGGCAGATACAGTCTTACGAGTATATGGATTGTCAAAAGATATTTGATACGCATGTAACATCTGCCTTCTGGTTTGCCTCAATAGTGGATTCCCGATCGGTTTGCGATCATATTCTGTCTCCCCGATAACAGGATGTCCCACAGATGCCAAGTGAATCCTGATTTGATGCTTCCTGCCTGTTTCAGTATCTATTTCTAGATAGGAGGCTTCTTTGCCTCTCTTTAAGAGTCTCGCATGCGTCACGGCCTTTTGTCCATAAATTGGAGCATCGATGGTAAAGGTTTGTTTGTCTACACCGCCCCTTACAATAACCCTGTACACCTTCTTAATGAGTTTTTTTTTAAATAAAATCTTCATACGCTCGAAAGCGTCCTTATCCTTTGCAAAGATAACGACACCAGAGGTATCCCTATCCAATCGATGAACTGCCTGAATGTGGTTGTCATCAAAATGCGCTTTGAGGTCGTTTTCGAGACTATCCGGACCGTTCGTCAAAATGCCTGGAGGCTTTGAAACGACCAGATAGTGGTTGTCATTAAATAGTACAAAACTCTTTTGAAATTTTGACTGCCTCGTCTCTTCAGTAAAAACTTCAATTATATCACCCTTATTTAATTTGTAGGAGGCAATCCATGTCCGTTTTTTATTCACAAAAACCTGTCGCCTATCTAAAATTTGTTTTGCCTTATTTTTGGACACGGTTAATTTCTCGGCTATAAAATTCAGCAGAGTATATCCAGCGTCTTCATGAATAAAGATAAATTTCTTTATAGTCATTTGCTCATGGGGGGAGTTTTAACAGAATACTTTCCAACCAACATCATCCCTTTCTTGTATTTTGAGTCTATGGCAGGCTGTAATTGAAAATGATTTTGCAGGGTATTGACTACTTTTCTAAATCGTTCGAATGCTGCGTCTAATAGTTCTATTTCTATTTCCCGATAAGATTTTTGTCCCCTGTGTCCACGGAAGATTACTTCATCTAAAGATACCTCTATCTTAAATCCATCATTACTACCGACTATTGCTGTAGAGCGTTGTGTTTCTATTACTAAAACCTTCCTCAAAGTTTGTCCATGGAGATTTAACACATCTAGTACTATCGCAGGAATCGCAGGTTTCTTCTCTTCATTCCAAAGCTTAATTTCGTTACTCGAAAGCAACCATTCGAATTCCTTACGTTCAAATATAGTTCCTTGTTGATTTTGGGATGACTTATAGGCCCCTACATAATTTTCACCCCTCTTGCGGATACGCAGGGCAACATCGGAGTTGAGGAGTTTATAGTCGGGGGTGTCTAAGTAAACATCTATCTGAAAACAGGGCATCTGCTTGCTATATTGGAAGCCAATATTACTTACAACTCCTAAAAAGTCATCTATACAAAGGTTATCAGGCCAGATAAACTTTGCCTCAATTTCTGTTTTTTCTCTATTGTGTAAATCTATGTCCATACACAATCGGATAATTACGCTGATTTTCGCAATACTCTTCCGTTCGTCGTGCCAGTATGGTTGCCATTACTTACTGTAACCTTTCCATTTACTATCACGTATTCTATGCCTTCTGAATATTGATGGGGTTCCGTAAATGTACTTCGGTCAATAATCTTTTCATGGTCAAAAATAGTTATATCTGCAAAATATCCCTCTTTTATCAAACCCCTCTTATCTAGCCCAACTTTTTGCGCAGGCAGGCCTGTCATCTTACGGATAGCCTCCTCTTCCGAAAGAAGTTTTTTTTCTCGGCAAAATCTTCCTAAAACACGGGAAAAAGTCCCATAACTCCGTGGGTGGGGTTTGCCTCCACGAAGGATTCCATGGTTAGAGCGCATGGAACTATCAGAGCCAACAAAAACAAAATTCCAGACTAATATCTTCTCCAAATTTTCTTCGCACATGCTGAACAAAAAAATATCTACTCGCGTGTCTTCTTCTATAAGCAAATCAAAAACTGTTTCGAGCGGAGATTTATTCTGCTCCGTAGAAATTTCCGAGATTGCTTTGCCTTCCATCCACTTATTTTTATCATAATAGACGGATGAAATTACCACTCCATTCCAGAAGGTATCATTGTCTATCAGAGATACTTCGCTCATAATCTGTTTTCTGGTATTTGTATCTTTTAATCTTTGTATCTGTTCCTTGGTGCCGCCTTCATAAACCCAACTGGGCAGTATAACATCCAGGTCGGTAGCGGCAGCAATATAAGGATAACGATCACAGGTAATATCTACGCCTTCGTCAATCGCGCGTTCAATAATTGCTTCTGTGTTTTTGATCTTATGCCAATTTCGGCTCCCCAACGTTTTAAGATGGGATACTTGTAATCTAACACCAGATCGTTTTGATATTTCAATAGCCTCTGTGAGAGCGTCTTCAAGCGCATCTCCTTCATTACGAATGTGGGTTGCATAAAAACCACCGTAGTTTCTCACTACTTTACACATCTCCGTTATTTCATCTGTTGGTGCATAACACCCCGGCGGGTAGATTAAACCGCTAGACATACCAAAAGCGCCAGCCTTCATGGCATCCTCCAGGTCTTCAACCATCCGAAGGAATTCATGCGGCTCGGGATTTCTATTTTCGTATTCAAGAGTACATGCCCTGATATTGCCATGGCCGACAAGAAATGCCCTATTAACAGAACTTTTGACCTTTTCAGCCATATCGTAAAACTCTTCTGCTGACCTCCATGTGATAGCAACATCATATTTGGTTAATCCTTGTGCTCGTCTCTCTAATACCTTCCCACGCAATGGGAAGGCTGATAACCCACAGTTTCCACAAACCTCCGTAGTTACGCCATCAAGAATCTTGCTTTCACTTTCTGGACGAACAAGCCATAAGAAATCACTATGTGAGTGGATATCAATAAATCCGGGAGCAACAATCATCCTCTCTGCATTAATAGTATGGCGGCTATTTTCAGAAATATATCCGCCGACAAAACAGATTTTGTCGCCCTTAATACCAATATCCACATCTTTCCTGGGCATTCCTGTGCCGTCAATTACCGTACCATTTTTTATTAGCAAATCAAAATCCATACTGATACTTTCTGTATGAAAAATGGACTATTCTGCTGTTCTTTTTCTATTGTATTAATTTAAGTTCGAAGATAATCTCTTTTAGATTTTACTTTTCTTCTATCAAAGAGGAAGGTTCGTCTATGCCCAGAACTCTATCAATATCTTTGTGCACAGAGTCCATATTCTTCTCAAAGGTATCGACGTGTTTTTTATTATGATACTTATCGGTGGTGAAGCAGCCTGTCAAAGGCAATAGAATGGTGGTTACTATTGAGAGGACAGCAATTGGTATGAATTTATTTCGTATTATGTGCATACTTTAAACACAATAAACAAGGGAAACAGCATCGTCTCCATAATTTAAAGTTTCTTTGAACACAAGGCTCAATTAATACTCCCTCCTCTGCCGTGAAGAAGGCATCTTCATGATTCGTCGGTATTTTGTGACTGTTCTCCGGGCAATAGCCACACCAGAGGCATGCAATTTTTCAGCGACTTCTTCATCACTAAGCGGGTTGGATTTGTCTTCTTTTGCAACGATCTCGGAAAGTTTTTGTCTTATAGCTTCCCATGATTCCATCGACCCATCCACATTCTGAAAACCTCCCGTAAAGAAAAACTTCATCTCAAAGATGCCTTGAGGAGTTTGAATATATTTATGCGCAATGGCACGGCTTACCGTCGAGACATGTACGCCAACGATATCTGCAACGTCTTGCATCTTTAGCGTTCGGAGGCGAGGAATTCCCTCATCAAGAAAATCCTTTTGTAACTCCACTATCTTACAAGCTATCTTGTACAACGTGCTCCGCCTCTGTTCAATTGCATCAATAAGCCATTTTGCGGATTCAATTTTCTTTTGGATATACTGGCGCGTAGAATTGTCACTACCATTCTCATTTAAAAATTTCTTATAGAAAGAACTAATATGCAAATGGGGCAGATTGGTATTGTCAATCAGAAACACCTCATATTTGCCATCAATATATTCTACTTTTACCTCCGGAACCACATACGGAATGGTTTCGTCACAAAAAATAGAACCGGGCTTGGGATTCAATGTACGAATAAACTCTACTTGCCTTTTTATCACCTCTAAGCTGTGTCCAATTTTCTTTGCTATCAGAGGGTATTTCCTCATTTCAATGTCTTCTAAATGATTGAGCAACAATTCCCTTGTCAACTGATAGTTTGTATCCCGTTTATCTAATTGTAACACCAAACACTCTTGCAAGTTTCTAGCCCCGACCCCGGGCGGCTCCAGTAACTGTACAATTTTCAAAGCTTCTTTAATCCCCTCAATAGGAAGAGGTTTTTCGAGGGATTGCATAATTTCTTCTAAAGGGCTGGACAGATAACCCGATTTATCAATAGAGTAAATAATATTTTCACAGGCTTCTACCAGATGGCTCGGAACATCAATTAATGACAGTTGTCCCATTAAATAGTCGTGAAGAGACATTGGCTTGGCAGCCGTATTTTCTAATGCCTCCTGCTTTTGATCACGCTCGTCCGAGAGGTTGTTTCGCCGTACGGTAGTTTGTGAATAATAGTCGCGCCAATCTTCGGCAATTTCACCCAGTTTATCAAACTCATTTCCTTTTTCATTATCTTCTGCTATCTGGGCTGTATCTTCTCCTTCCTTGGGATTCTCGTCTTTTTTCTCTTCAATCACCTCTTCAAGCACAGGATTATCTTCCAGTTCCTGCTGTACATGTTCAACAAGTGCCAATAACGGTAATTGGAGAATCTCAATCGATTGGATGATTTGAGGAGACAACTTCATTCGCTGCTGAAGTTGAGGCAATAAAGATGACTGCAATTTCATGAAACATTACTCTCCATAAAAACCTACTGAAACATCTAACATTTCATTTCGTTCCTGCCGCTAACAGCCTCGGCAATAATCGCCGTATTTGCGTACTCAAGATAGCTTCCTGTTGGTAATCCACGAGCAAGCCTTGTAATTCGCACCTTTAGAGGGAACAATTGTTTGTGAATATATAAAGCAGTTGCATCTCCTTCCATATTCAAATTCGTCGCTAGTATGACTTCTTTAACATGATCGGCTTTCACCCGTTGTAACAATTTCTCAATTGTCAGAGACTCCGGAGTAATACCTTCTAAGGGCGAGATATGCCCCTGAAGTACATGATAAAGACCATGGTATTCACCCATTTTCTCTACAATTAAAAGATCTACAATTTGTTCAACCACACATATTGTTGAGCTATCCCTGTTCGTGCCGCAACAAATGTGACATGGGTCGCTTTCTGAAACATTGAAACATACCGAGCAAGTTTTTATAAGCTTTTTTACATCACGGACGGCATAGGCAAATTGCATAGCCTCTTCTACTGGCTGTTTTAGGATATAACAGGCAAGGCGCTCTGCCGTCTTCTGCCCTATACCCGGCATTTTTTCGAATTCCTGAATAAGCTTGATCACGGTTGGTGGATATGCATTCAAGATAAAAACCCCTTAAACTATCTCTTTATCAATTTTTACCAATCACATTCCGAGCATTCCTTGTAATCCAGGAATATTTAATCCACTAGTAAGTTTCCCCATCTCAGATTGGTATAATTCCTGCGACTTCTTCAGTGCTTGTGAAACTGCCGATAGAATAAGGTCTTCAAGCATCTGAACGTCCTTTGGGTCTACCACCTCTGGATCAATCTTAATAGACAGGATTTCCTGCTTCCCATTCATGTGCACGGTAACCATCCCACCGCCGGAACCAGCCTCGACAACGCGCCCTTTCAGATCATTTTGAATCTCCTCCATCTGCTTCTGCATCTTTTGAGACTGCTTTTGCATTTGTTTCATCATTTCCGGAATATTACCAAAACCCTTCATCATAATATCAGCTCCTCTATTTATTAACCTTAATGACATGACCACCAAACAACTCCAAGGTCTTTTTCACTGCCGGTTCAGAAAATATTGGATCAACCGCTTGTTGTTCAGAAGATTCACACCCTGGAAGTAAAGTCGTTTTATTCTTTTCGAGGCTTGCACTTTTTGACATGATAAGTTTTAATCTTACATCGCTTTGTATAGCCTCTCTTGCGCATTGCTCTACAAGTTTTTTTTCTTCAATCTGGTCGAGTTTTTGCCTATGAAAGGAATAATTGCTCGGAAACTCAACCGTAATTTCTCCATCCTTAAATTCTACAAATCGCCCTTCTTTTAAGAGCGCCCACGTTGATTTTTTCTTGCTCTGGACTGCTAGAAGAATCTTCTCCCAAATACCCTTTTTATCATACGCATTTTCCAAATTCTTACCTTCGTCTGTTGCTGCACGATATTCTTCCGACGCCATGGGTTCCGATACTATTTGTTGAATAATAGGCTTTTGTATTGCACCATTTCCTCCTATTGGTTCGCTATCCAAGCGTACAAGGCTACTTTCCAATAATGCAATTCTTTCTACAACCTCATTCAACGAACCAATGGATTCCATCCGGCTCAGTTTGATTACAGCCATCTCCAACAGAATACGCTGTAAGAAAGAATCGGTAGTGCGCATCTTCGTATCCGAAAGTATTTGGATCATGTACATCAAGGTATCGCGAGAAAAGGATTTTCCATATTGCTGCACCAAAGGCGTATTAAACTCAACCCACTTTGCCTCTTGACCGCAGGAAGAAAATACCAGAAGGTCCCTCATACAAGAAAGCACCTGATCCACAAATTCCCCGGGAGTCTTGCCCTCGCTCAAAACATCATTCACAATCCTTAATGCTGTAGACACATCTTTTTTCACAAAACTGTCAAATAACCCGAGTATTTTATCCTCGTCAACACTCCCTAAAACAAAATGAACATCCGCTGGCGATATCTTGTCTTTGCAAAAAGAAAGAAGTTGATCTAAAACGGATTGAGAGTCTCGTAATCCACCCCTCGCATATCTTGCTATCATGTGAAGGGCAGAAGGCTCGACCTGTACCCCTTCAGCCTTACAGATATACAAAAGTCGCTTTTCAATATCTTGGACAGAAATGTTTTTAAAATCAAACCGCTGACACCGAGATTGAACGGTCTCTGGAAGGCGATTAACAGCCGTTGTAGCGAAAATAAATTTGACATGAGCGGGAGGTTCTTCGAGTGTTTTCAAAAGAGCATTAAACGCCTCACGGGTAAGCATATGCACTTCATCAATAATATATATCTTATAGCGCGCCCGTGACGGAGCGTAACCTACATTTTGCCGAATATCCCTTACTTCATCGATTCCCCGATTGGAGGCGCCGTCGATTTCCAAAACGTCGATATCATTCCCAACAGAAATACATCGGCAGATATCACAGACATTGCAGGGACTATCCGTGGGGCCGTGCTGACAATTCAATGCCTTTGACAATATACGCGCCATCGAGGTCTTACCTACACCTCGTGGCCCTGTTAGCAAATAGGCATGAGCGACTCTGTTAGATCGGATGGCATTCCTAAGAGTTGTTACAATAGGTTCTTGCCCTACCAAGTCATCAAAGGTTTGCGGACGATATCGGCGAGCTAATACAACATAAGACATCAGCAAACCTCCCCAACGCCATAAAAACAATATTTGGCAAGATTATTTAGCCACAAACCAACCTGAACTTTATCCAAAGAATAAAAAATCGCTTTTCCCTTAAATAAATGCTTAATACTCAAACGTTTTCCATTATACTTTTTTATTTAACGTATATCAATACACTTTCTTTAGTCACTTTTGCAGAGAATTACCAAAAATTTATGTTTAGCGCATTACAGACCGCAAACTGCTTGAAAATAGGGATTAAATCTAATAAGATTTTGACTTAGATAAAGTAATTTGCGGATACAAAGAAAGGTCGAAAATACGTAGCGCAACCAAGCCGCAACCAAAAGGTAATACTATAAATATAATAGCGCAAAATATATCATAGGCCGTGCACTTTTTTCGTTCCCTTTCCCATTAGTTTATCCATGCAGTAAGCTCAGACCAGATTGACTCACGGCACATAAGGACAAATGCTTATGGCTGCTTGCTTCCGCACCTGACCAAGTTCACATTGCCTCCTATTGCATGAGATCCAGCCCTCGTCACCCACATACATAAATAAAAATAATGGTCCGGGGCCCTCTAAAAAGCGATCGATCCTGCTGTAGCGGGTTGCAGGTTACAGGGAACCGCTAGCTCCCCATCTAGCACGGCCAATAATAACTGGCGGAGAGGGCGGGAGTCGAACCCGCGATACCGATTTTGTCGGTATACGCGCTTTCCAAGCGCGCTCATTCGGCCTCTCTGACACCTCTCC
>JAGWZR010000031.1 GCA_018968795.1 Planctomycetota bacterium
CACTGAAACACTCTATGAAAGAAAAAAGATTGTAATTTCCACGGTTTTTGTATTACTATTTATTTATCTTTAAAAAGCAATTTTTCGTCGTCGTTTTCTGAAGAGTGAGACAAATGAAGACATTTTTTATTGTGCAAATTTTCTTTTTAATGATTACGGTTTGCGGATACACAATAGGTAAAAATAGTTTTGCCTACGAGCCCTATCCTTACGAACAAAGTAACCGAAATTATGTTTCGTGTCCGCATTGCGGTGGAACGTATCCGTCTTCTGTTGATACCATCAACAACCGCACCGTTTACACATGTCCCTACTGCAACAGACAGTTTGCTCTATCGCAATGTGCATCTATTCCTTCAGTGCCTCAGCAAACAATGCTATCAAAAAACACTGTGTATCAACCTTCTTATACAGGAAATACAGGGAACACCATTATCCAAACACCTGGATCAAGAGAAATAATCAACAATTATTACTCGCTTAATAACTGCAGCGATCCGAATTGGTGGTACTGTGGACCAAGAAGCCCCACTGAAATAATTTATAGAACTAATCCACGTGGATATGGATATTATAGAGGCGGGCGGGGTAACAATTGGTCACTGGGGATTGGGTGGGGCTACAGCCGGAATTGGTATTGCGCACCGACGTATAGAATCTGTCGTCATAGACATCGCGGCTATTGCAGGTATTAGAATAATCGCACAAAACTATTCCTTGATATGCTAGCTATTTTTCAGACTCCCTCATTACATCGCATCTCACAAACTTTTACAGAACTCCGTTTATTCGTTTTAATATCTCACCTCCATGAGGCACAATCCTTTGGCTGGCGCAGTGGGGCCTGCCGACTTTCTATCCTTTGCATCTAAAATATCTCTCATACCATCCACTGCTATTTTCCCTCTGCCTATTTCTATCAGCGTGCCTACAATGGTTCTTGCCATGTTGTACAAAAATCCATCCGCCTCGATGGTAAACCAAATATACCCGCCGTCTTTTTTAATATCTAATTTTTTTATGGTGCGAATGCGATTCTTCTCACACAAAGCCTTCGTGGTAAATGACGTGAAATCGTGAGTTCCCACGAGGCATCTCGTTGCTGCGATTATTTTATCAACGTCCAGTCGGAATCCGCACACATAGCAAAAATTGCGATGGAGAGACGTCCTTGTCCAGTCATTGAAGAGGGTGTATTGATAGACCTTCGATTTAGCGCAATACCTGGCATGAAAGGATTCTTCTACGTCAGACACATCTTTTACGGTAATATCTGGGGGTAGGTAAAAATTTACGGCATGAAGGAGTCGTCCAGCCGGAATGATTGAATTCGTTTTAAAATTAGCCGCCTGACCCATGGCGTGAACGCCTGCGTCCGTACGACCAGCGCCATGAATTTCAACCTTTTCCTGAATGACTCGTTCTATCGCTTTCGAGAGCGTCTCCTGGATGGTCTCGCCATTCTTCTGCCATTGCCAGCCGGCATAATGCGTACCTTCGTATTCTATCAGAAGCCGTACGTTACGCATAAAGGATCACGCCTTAATAAAAAAGGCCATACTCTTTCTTGGTTTACAAAATTGTAAGTGGTAAATTCAAACCGGAGAAATGAGTATGGCCACTGAAAAGATTGAAACAAAAAAGACAAAGACAATCAATGAAAAACACTGAAAAATTAATTATTCGATGCATCGCTTTTAACACTTTACAAGAGAGAAGCAAAGGATTTTAGAGCAATTCTACTAGTAGGAGACAAAAAAAGTTATCATTCCTGCGAAAGCAGGAATCTAGTCTTTTGCTCTATTTTCATGGATTCCCACCTTTGTGAGAATGACATCATGGCAATGTATAATATCAAGATACAAAAGCTCGCGTCTATTTTTTAAGATGTGCATATAATTTGACTTAGTACAGGAGTTTTGTTAAAATTCCTAGCTTATGTAAAGGAAGTCAGAATTATCTTGGGCGGTATCTTTGACAGAATTTACTGCTAAATCTTTTCGATTTTTGTGTAGCGACCTTCTACAAAATAAGGATTAGCAAAATTGGGGAACTATGTTATTGGTATTGACCTGGGTGGCACGAATCTAAAGGCTGGACTCGTTGACAAAGGCGGAAAAATCACTCACCGCCTTTCTATCAAAACCAATTATAATGCCGATCCCCAAGCAATATCCAATCAAATTTTTGAACTGATTTATGAAATAATAAAAGAAGCCCACGTCAAAAAATCTGATATTATAGGGGTCGGACTTGGATCACCCGGCCTCATTGATAAAAAAGGTGAAACTATTATATTTTCACCTAATTTGCCGCGATGGCGTAATATACCTATCAAGCTCTTAGTGACAGAGCGGTTCAACGCGCCATGTGTACTGGAGAATGATGCCAATGCTGCCGCATGGGGCGAAAAATGGGTGGGAGCAGGGAAAGACGTCAGCTCACTGGTGATGTTAACCCTCGGCACCGGAATTGGCGGCGGTATTGTAATTGGCAATAAGCTCTGGCGGGGCGCAAACAATGTGGCTGCAGAAATTGGCCACATGATAATTCAAATGGATGGACCAAAATGTAGTTGTGGCAATAATGGATGCATCGAGGCATACGCATCGGCAACGGCTATGGTACGGCGTTTTAAAGAATTATTAAAGAGCGGCGTGTCATCGTCGTTAAAAGATTCCCGTGAAATTACGGCAAAGATAATTAACGACGCTGCCTTCCAGGGCGACAAGGCGTCATTGGACGTCATTGAAGAAACAGGAAGGTACCTCGGTATCGCCCTTGTTAATATTATGCATATATTAAATCCAGAGATGATCGTGTTAACCGGCGGGATGATCGGCTCTGGAGAATTATTAATGAATCCCATCAGGCAGGTTACCAAACAAAAGGCCTTTGAGGCATCGTATAAAGATACGAAAATCGTGTTTTCGCAACTCGGAAACGATGCGGGGATTATAGGAGCGGCGGGATGTCTACTGAAAGAATTAGAAATTTCTGTATAATTGCGCATATTGACCATGGAAAATCTACCCTGGCGGATCGCCTGCTGGAAAAGACAAATACCATTACGTCCAGAGAATTTCGCAACCAGATGCTGGACGACATGGATCTGGAACGCGAACGCGGGATTACTATCAAGGCCAGCGCCGTTGCATTGAAGTTGACATGGGACGGCAAGGAGTACAATCTCAATTTGATAGATACGCCAGGCCATGTGGATTTCAGCTACGAGGTTTCCAGGAGTCTTGGCGCTTGCGAAGGCGCTCTCTTGCTGGTGGACGCCTCACAAGGTGTCGAGGCACAGACAGTCGCTAATGCCTACCTTGCCATGGAACATAATTTGACAATCATCCCTGTCATCAGCAAGATCGACCTGCCAAACTCCCGTCCCGATGACGTGCTTACCGAAATGGAAAAGACTTTGGGCATTGCCCCTGAAGATGCATTGAGGGTCAGCGCAAAGACGGGTGCAGGTGTTGACGAAATTTTTGGGGCTGTTATCAAACGTATCCCGCCGCCGAAGGGCAACCCAAACGCGCCGCTCAGGGCGCTCATCTTCGACTCGGTATATGATGAATATCGAGGCGTCATTGTCTACCTGCGTATCTTTGACGGTTCTATTAAAGTTGGGAACGAAATATATATGATGAAGACAAACCGCTCTTTCAAGGTAGAAGAGGTTGGCGTCTTTAAGCCCAAGATGGTAGCCAAGGACGGCCTCTTTACGGGAGAGGTAGGTTACTGTATCGCTAACATTAAATCCCTGCATGACGTCAAAGTAGGGGATACCGTTACTCACGCCAGGGAAAGAACAGCCGAGGCGCTGCCGGGGTATCGAGCGCCCATGCCGATGGTATACTGCGGCGTTTATCCGGCAAATAATGCCGACTTTCACTTACTCCGCGAGGCGTTGGAGAAGTTAAGCCTGAACGATTCATCATTTACCTTTGAACCAGAAACCTCACAGGCGCTTGGGTTTGGATTTCGGTGTGGATTCCTTGGTCTTTTACACATGGAGATTGTCCAGGAACGTCTCGAACGCGAGAGCAACATCAATATTGTGCAGACCGCGCCAAACGTAACCTATGAGATATTGAAGACAAATAAAGAGGTAATCAAGGTTGATAATCCTGAAAAGGTTCCTCCGGTAAATGAAATCGAGGAATTTCGAGAACCGATGGTGCGCGCCAACTTCGTCTTACCTACGGAATACTTGGGGACTATTATGCAGCTAGCCGAGGGGCGCAGAGGGAGATATAAGGGCACAGAATACCTCAGCGAAAAACGTGCGATCCTTTCCTATGAACTGCCGCTGGCTGAAATTATATTTGATTTCTTTGACAAGATGAAATCAGCTACGAGGGGCTATGGCACTCTGGACTATGATTTTATTGGATACGAGTCTGCAGACCTTGTAAAATTAGACATCCTTGTGTCAGGCAAACGGGTAGACGCCCTTTCAACAATCGTACATAGGAAAGATGCGGACATCAAGGGTAGAAAATTAGTTAAAAAATTAAAAAACGAGATTTCGCGGCATCTGTTTGAGGTCGTATTACAGGCGGCGATCGGAAGCAGGATTATTGCGAGAGAAACGATCCGCCCAATCGCAAAAAACGTGACTGCCAAGTGTTACGGCGGAGACATTACGAGAAAGCGAAAACTTTTGGAAAAACAGAAGGAAGGTAAAAAGAGGATGAAATCCATAGGCAGCGTAGAAATACCCCAAAAAGCATTTTTATCCGTATTGTCCGTTGATGAATGAGGTGCAGCGTGGCTGACATGAAAGAACAACAAACAATCCCTAAGGTAAACGACAAGACAAAAAAGCGTAAGAGCAAATTACGTGAAAATATCGAATCTATTGCCATCGCCATTGCGCTGGCATTCGCTATTCGCTATTTTGTCGTTGAGGCTTTTAAAATTCCCACTGGCTCAATGGCCCCAACCTTGCTGGGCGAGCACAAGGATGCAAAATGTCCCAATTGCGGCTGGAGTTTTTATGCCGACCGTCAAAGTGAAAGCGCCTCGTGTCCCAATTGCCAATTCGAGATAAACGTCTCTGCTTATTGCGGTATTTGTAACAATAGAATCAAATACAATTGGCCTGCGTGGTTATGGAAGAAGGGGGTTTGTCCAGAGTGTCAAACCCGCATTGCATGGTCAGACCTCTCGAATCGGATAGTTCACGGTGGAAACAGGATTCTGGTCAATAAATTCTGGTACAAATTTAATACCCCAAAACGGTGGGACGTTGTTGTTTTTGTCTATCCATTGTACGATCTCACGTGTAAAAATTGTTCCGCACGATTCCCTGACACGGAATGGCATGAAGGTCTCCGATGCCAGAGGTGCGGCTCGACAAGATTCTCAAAGAAAAAGAAGGATTACATTAAACGACTCGTTGGTTTGCCAGGCGAAAAGCTGCAGATAGTTAATGGCGATATTTATATCAACGGTAAGATACAAAGAAAGCCGGATCACGCGCAAGATACGCTGTGGCTGCCTGTCTACAACAGCCATTATCCAGTAAAAGAAGAAACTACCCCAACGTGGATAGCCGATAACAGCGTGTGGAAGATTAACAAAGAATCGCTTGCCTTAAACAATACGTCGCGGGGCGGCTTGGATACCTCTTTGGTTTCCTTTGGGCGAACGATTTCTGACCAAAACGGTTACAACAACAGGGTTGGCAACAATGAGGTGGGAGATATAAAGATTCGCTTTGATGTAACCCCGCTGAAAGGGTCTGAGCGACTGGAACTCGTTCTGGGAAAGAATAATGATGTCTTTACCGCCGTTATCCCGACAAACGATACGGATGCAAAATGCCGTCTCATGAGGGCTGAAAATGTTGTCATGGAAAAGGATATCCGCCTGCAAACGGGACAAACACACAAGATAGAGTTTTCAAATGTTGACCATGTCGTATCCCTTTCAATAGACAATAAAAAAATCTTCGAATTTGACTATGACGATGGAACAGTGCCAGCGCCGCACCCGTTTGACACAAGCAAGATTCGGTTTGGAGGCGCCCACGTCAATGCAATCTTTGAAAATATAGAAATTTTCCATGATATTTATTATACTAGCCTCTCTGCAGGCACGTGGGGAACAAGCCAGCCGATCCAGTTGGGTGAAAAAGATTACTTTATGCTGGGCGACAATAGCAGAAACAGCAACGATAGCCGGGTATGGAAATTCGTTCCCGAAGAGAATATCGTAGGTAAGGCATTTTTTGTATTCTGGCCGGTGAATAGTATTAAATTTATTAAATAAAAAGTATGCAAGGTAAAGGTAACGAAGCCCGTATCGTGAGGCGGTTAAGGTAACGATAACTATTTGCCAAGTATAATTAGTAGTAAAATGGAAAATAATAATTCGGAAGTTAAGAAGCCAATTAAAAGTTTCGAAATTTAAAACGAATGAAAAAGCAAGTATGCCAAAACAATAAACGCTTAACGAATAACGATACGGGTTTCGTTACCTTTACCTCTAAACCACAGGTATCTTCTCTTATAAAGAACTCGGAGAAATGATGTGAACTTATTAAGGGCAGAAGGTCTAACAAAGTCCTACGGTAAACGCACGGTCGTGAACCAGATCAGTTTTGAGGTCAATGACGGGGAGATCGTGGGATTACTTGGCCAAAACGGGGCGGGTAAAAGCACCTCTTTCAACATGATTATTGGCGCTATCCGGCCGGATAGCGGACGTGTAATCTTCCAGAACGAGGATATTACCACACTCCCTATTTACCAGCGCGCAAGGAAGGGCATGGGTTATTTATGCCAGGAACCGTCTGTCTTTCAACATCTAACCGCTGGAGAAAACATCCTTGCCATTCTCGAAACTCATCGATACAGTTCCGACGAAAAATACAAACGCCTGATTGAATTACTTACCGAATTTAACTTGCAGCCGCTGGCGAAAAACAAGGCGTTTACCCTTTCAGGCGGGGAAAGAAGGCGGCTTGAAATTGCGCGGGCGCTCGCCAGTAATCCCACCATGATCCTCCTCGATGAGCCGTTTACCGGCGTCGACCCTATTGCCGTTAGTGAAGTGCAGGATATCCTTTTAAGGCTTAAAAAAAGAGGGATTGGCCTGCTCATCACAGACCACAACGTCCGCGAAGCCCTGAGCATTACAACTCACTCGTACATTATCAGCGAGGGAACAGTCGTTGCCAGCGGCACCACCCAGGAAATCTTGAACAACCCCATTGCACGCCAATCCTATTTAGGAGATAATTTCCCTACCAGCGAGCATAAATTAACGGATATCAATACCATCGGGAAAAAACCACAAGACGTTAATCAAAAACCCATCGTTCGCAAGGATACGATTAAATAATGCAGAGTGAAGAGAAATATCGTTCGCTTGTTGAAAACCTTCCCGATGTAGTGTGGACGGTTGATCAAGCAGGCAACACCATCTTTATCAGCCAGAACATAGAAAAAGTCTGTGGCTACACCCCGGAAGAAATCTATGAAGCAGGCGATAGTCTCTGGCTTGAGAGAATCCATCCCGAAGATATTGGAAAAGTGGAAAAGGCATATGGATCCTTTTTCAAGTTGCACAAGAGGCTTGATGTTGAGTATAAGAGCAAAAGGAAAGATGGAAGCTGGATATGGTTATACGACAGAGCAGTAGCGCCCTACGAAAAAGATGGGGTACTGTATGGCGACGGTGTATCCTCCGATATCACCCGCCGCAAGGATGCAGAGGAAAAAATGCTTCTCCTGCAAACGTTGGTCATGGCGGTCAGCACATCCAAAGACTTACATGATGCGCTGGTCATTACGTTAGAAAAGGTGTGTAACGCAACTGGCTGGGATTATGGAGAGGCGTGGATACCGAATCCAGAGGGCACTCACCTCGTGCGCGACCATACATTTTACAGCAGTGTTATCGGCATGAAAGAGTTCAACGAATTAAGCGGCGCTTTCAGATTTCCTCCTAATGTAGGGCTCCCTGGTCGGGCATGGTCTACCAAGCAGCCAGTGTGGATACAGGACGTTACATGCGACCCAAATTATCTGCGCGCAACAATTGCCATGCATGCTGGGCTCAAGACCGGTATCGCATTCCCCGTCATAGCCGGCGAGGAAGTAGTTGCCGTCATCGTATTTTATACGTTCGAGCCGCTTGAAAAGAACGAACGACTTACCTGTCTTGTTTTCTCCGCGGCAGTTCAATTGGGCAAGGTTATCAAATGTAAACGAATGGAGGCGGAACATGCAACGCTGAGAGAGATGCTTTACCATGCGCAGCGGCTGGAGTCTATCGGTAAGCTTGCCGGTGGTGTTGCCCATAACTTTAACAATATTCTTATGGTAATACTTGGGTATGCAAGCATGTTACGGTCGGAAATGAAGAAAGACGATCCATTACAAAATTATGTTCAAAAAATACTTACTTCTTCGGAAAGCGCCGCTCAACTAATTCGGGATCTCCTTATGCTTAGCAGGAAAGCGCCAAATAACCCCAAGCCGGTAAAATTGAACGAGATTATAAAAAAAGCCGCGCGCCTTTTGCCGAAGTTTATTGGCGAAGGCGTAGAACTCAAGACCACGCTTACCGAGAAAGACCCTACCATAATGGCAGATGTCATCCAGATAGAACAGGCATTGATGAACCTTGCCTCAAACGCAAGGGATGCGATGCCCAGAGGAGGTTTTTTTGCCATAAACACAGATGTTGTGAAACTGGACAACAACTTCATAATCGCTCATGGGTATGGCAAATTGGGGATGTACGCCCTTATATCCGTTACAGATACTGGAGTAGGCATGGATGCGGAGATGAAAGAAAGGATTTTTGAGCCGTTCTTTACGACCAAAGAGGTTGGACAGGGAACGGGTCTTGGGCTTGCGATTGTGTATGGCATCGTTAAGCAACACAATGGCTACATAGATGTTTATAGCGAACTAGGCAAAGGCACAACATTCAAGATATACCTGCCCCTCGTTGAACCCATAGATAAAACGGAAACGCCAGAAGACTTAACAACTCCTGAAGGCGGGACGGAGACTATATTAATAGCAGAGGATGAGACGGAGGTTCGGAAGCTTACGAAAATGGTGCTTAGTGGTTTTGGTTATAAAATCATAGAAGCGGTAGACGGAGAGGATGCGATACATAAATTCATGGAGAATAAAGATAAGATACAGCTTCTGGTCTTTGATGTAGTAATGCCTCATAAAAATGGCAAAGAGGCATACGATGCGATAAAAGAAAGAAAGCCCGATATGAAAGCCATTTTTATGAGCGGTTACGGCGAAGATGTTATCTATAAAAAAGACCTCCTTTGCGAAGGATTAAACTTTATTGCCAAACCCATTTTGCCAATGGAACTTCTGAAAAAGGTGAGAGCGGCGCTGGACAAATAGATTTTATAGTAAACGCAAAGAGAAGGCTGTCCATTGCGAGGGTGTTCTCCCGCTGATGTAGAGACGCATTGCAATGCGTCTCCACATGAAACACTTCGCCGATTCAAACTTGCAGATTGAAGCATCGGGAGATTTTTTGCTTTGCTCAGAATGACAATCGCTGTCATTCTGAGGAGTGAAACGACGAAGGGTCCCACATTTGAAATTCCTGAACCCTAAGTTAGGATAGGAGAGAAGAAACATGAAAATACTGTTAGTTGATGACAGCGCTGAAAACAGGGATGTCCTGAGGGTCATGAGCGAAAGGCGAGGACATACGGTCTTAGAGGCTGAAGATGGGCAGGACGGTCTTGAGAAGGCAAAGGTCCATCACCCTGACCTGATTATTACTGATGCCCTGATGCCTAAGATGGACGGCTTTCAGTTCCTCAGAAACCTTAAGAAGGATGAAAATCTTAGATCCATTCCTTGCGCAGTCTTTTCTGCAATTTATACGGACAGTAGGGATAGAGAGCTTGCATTGTCGCTCGGAGCAGAGGCATTTATCGCAAAACCCAAGAGGCTCGATGAATTGTGGGAGGAAATCGATGCCGCACTTAAAAGAAAAAAAACCGACGAAGGGAAGACTAAAGAGCAATTAATTGCAAATGGAGAAACGTTCATTAAAAATTATGGTCGGGTTTTGTCTGCAAAGCTTGAGAAGAAGATCGGAGAACTTGAAAGAGCCATCACGGAACGCAAGCAGGGTGAGGAAGAACTTAGGAAGCTTTCCGGGGCAATTGAACAGAGCATTAATATCATTTTTATTACGGACATTAATGGGAACATTGAATATGTAAATCCTATGTTTGAAAAGATTACAGGGTACTCCAGAGAGGAGGCAATCGGGCAGAATCCCCGCATGCTTGCCTCGGGAGAAACCCCGCGTGAAGGATATGAAGAACTATGGAATACCCTACTGGCGGGGAAGACATGGCGCGGACTGGTGAAAAATAAAAAGAAGAATGGTCAGTACTACTGGTGTAACTGTTTGAATTACCCCATTATTAATAGCGAAGGACAAATCACCCATTTACTTGCGGTGCAGGAAGACGTTACCGAAAAGATGCAGGCGGAAGAACGTGCTAAACGCCTTACTTCTTTTGATGCCCTGACAGGGCTTTTAAATAGAACACGCTTTATAGAAGTCCTGAATGAATGGACATATCCTGCAAGGACCTATAACTATATTGGCGCCCTGCTCCTACTCGATATAGACAAGTTCAGGCTCATAAATGATACGTACGGACATATGATTGGTGACAGTTTGCTGAAACGCATGGCTGGGATTCTGAAAGACATCCTGTCTGATATTGATATGCAATTTTTTAAGACTTCTGGGAAAGAAAAAGAGATTGGGGAAAGCTTCCTGGGTCGTATGGGCGGGGATGAATATGTGATATTCCTTCCATCAAGAAATGAAGATGAGGCTATAGCAACGGCAGAGGAAATACGAAAGAGGATAGAGTCTATTTGGTTTGAGGACATAAGCGGCCGTGTAACTTTATGTATAGGGGTTACCATTTATCCAAAGCATGGTATCGTGGTACGCGATCTTTTTTCAAAGGCCGATGCCGCTGTTTACCATGCCAAGGAATTCGGGCAAAACATAACACGCCTCTACCAGACGAAAGACCTTATATTGGAAAAGATGCATTCAAGGATAAAGGGAAAGGAGCGTATCCAAAAGGCGCTCGAAGGAGACCGCTTCGCGCCGTGGTTCCAACCCATACTTGATCTTAGGGACGATACGGTCCACCACTACGAAGCGCTTGCAAGGATACGCGATGTGGACGGAGGAATAATTCTTCCCAGCGCATTTATTGATACAGCAGAGACATTCGGACTTATTACAGCCATAGATCGCGCTATTATTGAAAAGACCTTAAAGTTTCAGTCTGAGTTAAATAAGCAAGGAACCTTTTTCTCCTTTAGCATGAATCTCTCTGGGAAAGAGATAGAGGATAAAGAATTGCTTGAATTTTTGAGATACAAGACAACAGAAATAGGAGTGGATCCCAAGCGCCTGATCTTCGAAATAACAGAAACGGCGGCTATTCGAGAATTGAACAATGCCGTAGAATTCATCCATAATTTAAGGTTAATAGGATGCCGTTTCTCGCTGGATGACTTTGGCGTTGGTTTCACCTCGTTTAAATATCTGAAAGAGATGGAGGTTGACTATATTAAAATTGACGGCTCATTTATAAGAAATCTGCCAGAGAACCAGAGCGACCGCCTTTTTGTCAAGGCAATGACAGATGTGGCAAAGGGAATGGGGATAAAGACGATTGCAGAGTTTGTGGAGAATAAAAAAACTGTCGATATCCTTAAGGAATATGGCGTGGATTATGCCCAGGGCTATTATATAGGCAAGCCGTCTCTGGATATTTAAAAAAGGCTCCTGAGTTTCCTCGGAGAAATACCACTCATTTTTCAGGGAAAAGAAAACCTTACATACGAACGTATCGTTACGAGGGGTCTTCAGAAAATTATGTGGAATACTTTCTTTAGGTATTTACTATAACAAACCCATAAGGAAATGTAGGTTATGGGCGAATTGAGTTCATTTGGCAAGATTTTAATATACATTGGTATTATTATGATTGTCGTAGGCGGGCTGTTTATGCTCGGCGGGAAGATACCTTTCATAGGAAGACTTCCAGGCGATATCGCCATTCAAAAGAAAAACTTTAGTTTTTACTTTCCCATTACAACCAGCATTGTTATCAGCATCATCCTTTCATTAATTATGTGGCTGTTGAGCAGGAAATAAAACAAACAAAAA
>JAGWZR010000336.1 GCA_018968795.1 Planctomycetota bacterium
TTTCCTTGAGGGATTAGAGCGAACTGACTTTAAATTTATTGGCACCCAGATATATCAGCTTTTAGAGAAGATGGAAGGAAGCAGACAGGAATATGTAAAAGAGATAGTTCGATGCAGTAAGGGATTTAAAGAGATAAAATATCTCAAGAGCATTCCTGGTATTGGGAGTATACAGGCAGCGAAGATAGTATCACAGGTAATAGAGCCGGAGAGTTTTAGCAGTAAGTATAAATATTCCAGCTACTGTGGGTTGGTGAGGCATAAGAGGATAAGTGATGGGAGGGGATATGGGAGTGAGAAGATTTGGGGCAATCGGATATTAAAATGCGTATACAAGATGGCAGGGCATTCGGTCTTAAAAGGCAACAGTGGTTTAAGGAAATATTACGATTCCTTACGGTTGAAAGGTATCAGTCATGATAATGCGTATAATGCAGTATGTCGTAAGATAGCGGCAATATCTTTAAGCGTATGGAGGAAGAGTGAGAAATATGATGACAGACTGATAACAGGCAATCTCATCAAGTAAAACAGGTTAAGAAGGCATGAAAGGTTGGTTCTTAGCTGTTTTCTTGAGAGAGGGATGAGATCCAAGTGTCATTGACCCAAAGAGGTCCAACGCAATGGTTGATCCACCCTCGTTTAAATCTAAAATTACCATGCTCAGTAAAGAGCGCCGATAGATGACTGAAAACCGATTGCCGAAGGTATTTCAGAGAAGGTAATAGAAAGAGAACGATAAAATAACCCGTTTGTCATTCATGCACTCGATACTTTATGGCTTGATTAGCCTCAGTGTGGAAGGACGCATGACAAGAAAACATTTGTTTTGGTTTTTTTTGTCAACAGGGATACTTTTCCTTCTTGACATGCTTTTTCATAGATGACAATAAACCTGTAAATGTTTTAATGAAACGCTATGCTAGAGAATAAAGATACATGTTCCGTGCAATTCAAAACAAAAATTATATTATAGGAACTGGGATAGGAAAGTACTGGGGGTTGATTATAGCACCGTCGCCAAAAAAATTAGAATCTTTCTGATACCATTCGAAGGATTGAAACTGGTTTGTCAAAATGAAAGATTTGACCCCGCCCTTTAAAAATGGGAATAAAGCCCGTCAGGATATAGGATGAAATGGTAGAGATAAAATAATTTATGCTGATCTAGCAACTTCAAATACTTCTTTAGAGAGAGATAAAAAGTATGATCCCGTAGAAAAATTGAAACTCATCCCTGATAGCTTCAGAGATTACACTTATTTCACAAGATATGCCTCTTTTTCTGTCTGTCTTATAGACTTGTATTCTCGGACAGCCTGTTAAGATTTGACCCCTTTTGCTCTTTTAAATAAGCTTGTAATCTTTATTCATTTTTGCTTTAATATATTTTGTGGCAAAAAAGCAATTTCCTATTATTTCATCTGACCACAGGCTCGACAATGGCGATAGACTCATAACATTCTTCAAGCGTCGATCCACGTGTCCGTCGCCATGGGAGGGGTTAGCAGGCGTATGTCAATGAAACGGCAAGTCAGTACTATGATCAACTCGATGCTGGGCATAGCCCATGTCAAGATCGTCCGAACATCAGAACTCGACGAACTACGGCGAGACGATCCAGCACTATTTGCCAAACCTTCCTTTAATAAGTTTCCCATTGCGAAATCTGCTGAGCTGTACCTGCAACGGACCAATCCAAAATTGAAGACACTACAAGAAAGGTACGCATCGTTATCTATCCCGCCGATCGACCATTCTGAGTGGACTAGCAGCTATGTCAACAGCAACATCGATCTTCGGTTTTTTCGTGGTGACAATGCTTACGTATATCAATACCGAGACGGGAATAGGGAAGTTAATTACGTGGTGACTTACTATTATCTCCAAAAGATTGATGAGCTTCGTCTATTGCAAAAGTTGGACGAAGATGGACTATTTGGCGCCTACACATTCAATGTTAATGGGCGGACCGTGAGCAGGGATTTGCTCGATTCAATTGCGGAGGTCTCGTTTCTGGAACGACATCTTGCTATTTCGAGAGTGACAAGGCTGAACATCCTGGATATAGGCGCTGGCTATGGACGCCTGGCACATCGAATGACACAAGCACTGCCCAATATTGGCAGATACATATGCGTAGATGCGGTCGCAGAGTCGACATTTATTTCCGAGTACTATCTTCGCTTTCGCGGGGTTGCGGAGCGAGCCGCCGTCATTCCAATATTTGATGTCGACGATGCGCTGGCAAACAATCCCATTAATTTGGCCATGAATGTTCATAGCTTCTCGGAATGTACGCTGTTGTCGACAGTC
>JAGWZR010000337.1 GCA_018968795.1 Planctomycetota bacterium
TCCTGTTTTAGATTTGCAACGAGTTGGTGAAAGGTGTTGATCTTGTTTTCTAACTCTTCTCCTGACGCTTCTATTGTTTTTTTCTCAATAGCGATTTGTGCTAATTTCTGAGAGATAGCCCGCGTTACCTTGGATATGGTGGCATTGAGAATGATTTTGCCCTTTTCTAAAGAGAGAAAACAGCTTAACGCCTCTTCTAGATTCAAAAGACCGCTCTGCGAAAGTTGGACGTCATTGTTGGTTGTTTTTGCTTTTATCGCCTCCTTTGCAGAGATAGGCCATATTTCATGGACGGTAAACCGCATCTCTTCTAACACCTGTTTGTTGAAAGCGGCGACTTCTTCTATCTCTTTAGGTGTCAGATAATCAATCTTATTCAAGACGAAGAATATCTTCTGGGTAGACCCCTTGATCGTATCAAGGAGTTCTTTTTCTACTTGAGAGATAGGAACATCAGCGCTCATGAGGAACAGCGCTGCGTCCAGATGGTCCATGAATTCGTAGGTTGTTTCCGTATTGTGGAGGAAGGTGGATCCCACTCCAGGCGTATCTACCAACAATATCCCTTTTTCAAGGAAAGGGGATGGGTACTCGATGCGTGCGCATCGGACACCCCTGATATTTTTGGGATTGCCTTTTTCTGTTATGTACTCTGCAAGTTCCTCTATGCAAATCTTCTTTTCGCTGTTGTCCTGCAGAAAGACCTTACTGTTAATTTCCTTACCAAACTTTAGAATTGTTACAATAGATGTTAGCGGCACTACAGAAGAAGGTAATATTTCTTTGCCAATCAGACTATTGATAAGCGTCGTCTTCCCCCTTTTAAATTGGCCCAGAATCACTAAATTAAAACAATTTGAGATCAACTGTTCCTTGGTCATGAGCAATCGATCGTCTGCTGTCTCAAGGTCCTTCTTTATCAAAGTCTCAACATTTTCAATGATCGTCAGTATTTCTGTCTTATGTTTTATAAATTCCTCTAACATGGAGAATCGGTTTCCTCTATAAATGAAAGTATTCAAACTACCCAGCTACTCAACCCAAAACAACTAATACTATCAAGCATATAATCACCCTCTTGCAAGACAACGCGCCCCTTATCTGACGTATCATTCAAAATTAAATACATCATAAAGGCGTCATACAAATCTAACTCCGTATATTTGGTGTCCAACAAACCCGAATCCTGAAGATCCTTAACGCCAATAACTCTTTTCATAACAGCCCTCCTATGAATTTTAGGACAGGGGGTATCTGTTTTCTTCAGGAATAACGTTGTAACAAAAAACCCCTGTCAAAACCGTGGCTTCGACAGGGGTGTTATCAATAAAAAAACTCCTATCGAAGTATCTAGCCTCAATAGGAGTTATCAGCTACAACGTAGCAGTTAGGCGAACTCCATCGCCTTAATTCAAACGATGTGGCAACTATAATAAGTATTCAACTTTTTGTCAAGTAAATTTATTAGACCTGCTGCGTAATTATTTAAAAAACATCCGCAAGCTTAGATTTTAAGCCGTATTTCAGCTACTTTTTGGGAAACTTTACAAATACACTATAAGTCTTTAATCCACAATGTGTTACAATATGCTTGGTTTGATTACGCAACAAGTCGAATATATGCAAAAAAATTGGGATTCAACTATCAATTTAAGTTACAAAAGAGCTTGTCTCGAATGCCTGTTTCGGTCTGATTTAGTTATTCTCAAAGTATAACTATTTGATATGAGAAAAATGAATTTTATATTTTTCTTCTGTATCTTCAAATTTGATAAGCACTGTTGTGCTTGCATTAATATCTACTCTGTCGTATTCGAAGACACCAACCACACCTTGCCTCGTATCCTTGTGTTTCATACCAAACTCTGTCTGTTGTGGTAATACATTATTTGTTCCCTGCAGTAATGTAATTTGAACGTCCCCTGGGTCCTCAATTTTCTTGGAAATGTCTACAACGATGTTAAAGGTTGTTGAGTCAATAATACTTTGTATATCTTCAGGCACGATGGGTTTGTTCTGTGCCGTCTTCATAGCAGAGATAATCGCAATTTCAATGTATTTGCTCATAATCAGCCCTCCTTTTCCCTTGGGATACTCACCAAAGCAGGCCGCTTTTACGATATTGCTATCAAAAATGTCCATCCCTTTATGTTTCTTACCATATTCAATTGCCTCATCAATCTTTCCGGGTGTAAGTTCAGCATCAAATGCATTTGACAGGGCAGGTATTCCCAATATCGTTATACAAACTATACTCAAACACCACCTAATGGCACTCATAAAAGCTTCCTTTCTCGCAATCATAATTTGC
>JAGWZR010000338.1 GCA_018968795.1 Planctomycetota bacterium
AAGAAAAATAAATAATCCTTCTAACCGCAATATTTTTGTAATCATTAATCTTAATATATCACAAGACTGGGTAGGGAATAATTTAGCCCGCAAAGGACAATTTAGGACACTTTTATTGATTGGAATAATTATTATTGGATGATATTTCTATGTCGTATAATATGATTTAGGTCGCTAAATCAATCTAAATCGTCAGCCACAAACTAGCCTCAGATAGTACTTGACACTTTGGCATCTATTTTGATAGACTGATAAGTAATATGGGGTTTTTCAAACCCCTTACCACAGCACTAATCCTCTAGGCAGGAGAATAGACCGCGATAAGAGAAAACCCCAGATTTCTGAAGGAGGTGAGATTTTACGAGAACAGCAAGTCAAGCAATAGATTTTATTCTTGATTATATAATTAGACAAGGTGGGATATATTCCGACTGGTATGTAGGCATAGCCAAAGATCCTAAAGATACGTTATCTGGAAGACATAGTGTTCAAACAGGAGACTCTTGGGCTTATGCTACTTGTACTTCTGCAGATGAAGCTAGAATGGCGGAAGATTATTTTGTTAATACGCTTCATACAAAGGGCGATACTGGCGGTGGTAGCAATAATACTAATGCAATTTACACCTATAAGATTTCTTCTCATACTCGAGAATAATTTATTGTAGTTTATTTTGGAAGAGTAGAAGTAAAAACATGAGGCTTGACACTATTTTAGCCTTATGCTATTATCACAGATGTGAATGAATCTAACTCAAGGTTAGCCTTGATGTTACGAGGAAATTACTTTATGATGACACTAAGAAAAATAACTTTTTCAACCGCCTAGCGGTTTTCGTGTCCTCATAGTGCTTTCCTCGAACAATTCATAGTTCTTTTAATAATTAGCTCAGTGAACCTGAGAAAGTCGGGCCCGAAGTTTACCTGGTTGAACGCCTCGTTTGCAACGAGGAGGTAGGGAGTTCGACTCTCCTCGGGTCCACTAAATTAGCAACTAGCCGCTAGTAACTAGTTGCTTATCTTGCACGTAGCGCTTGCCACACGAGTGGCCGCTACTTGCAAGATATTAAATGAGTTGGCTCTTTGAAAAGTGAGGAGAAGATTTTTAATCTACTCATAATGCCGATAATGGATGCCTAGGAGGCTTTGACCGAGGAAGGACGCATACGGCGGCGATACTCGTCGGGGAGGTGCCATAAACCTTTGATCCGGCGGTTTCCGAATGGGGTAACCCACCACGCCTTTGGCGGGGTGGCCAATCATGAAAATATATCCGTAAGGGTGTATATAACGTTTGGCTGGGAACGGCGTGAACTGAAACATCTTAGTAACGCCAGGAAAATAAATCATTAGAGATTCCGTCAGTAGCGGCGAGCGAAAGCGGAACAGTCTAAACCATTGCGTAAGCGGTGGTGTTGCAGGGCAGACGATATTCGATGAAAGTTTGGTAGCAGAAGGACCCGGAATGGTCTTCCATAGAGAGTGAAAGGCTCGTACGCGAAACTAAACTTTCCGATAGTTTGTTCCTAAGTACCATGGGGTACGATAAAACCCTGTGGGAATCTGGGGCGGCCACGTTCCAAGACTAAATATCAAAGTCTACCGATAGTGAACTAGTACCGCGAGGGAAAGGTGAAAAACACCCCGGGAGGGGAGTGAAATAGATCTGAAATTGTCGGCTAACAAGCAGACAGAGTCCCGTTACATTGCTAAAAAAGGCAATTAACGTTTGAAGCGAGAGCCGCAAGGCGGCCTTCGGCTTACATATGTGAATTATCCGAAGAGATTCGGTGGCAATGTAACGGGATGATGTCGTGCCTATTGAAGAATGAACCGGTGAGTTATTGATTGCAGCATAGCTTAACCAAGTATATCTTGGGAAGGCAAAGTGAAAGCGTGCCCTAATTGGGCAATTAGTTGCAGTCATTAGACCCGAAACTGGGTGAGCTAACCTTGGGCAGGGTGAATGTTAATGAAAGTTAACAGGAGGCCCGAACTCGTAGCAGTAGCAATTGCTTGAGATGACCTGAGGTTAGGGGCAATATGCCAAACGAACCCAGAGATAGCTGGTTCTCCCCGAAATATATTTTGGTATAGCGGCTATTTGTTTTACGCTGAGGTAGAGCACTGAATGGTTACCTAGGGCGCAAGTCCTAGGAACTAATCAAACTCCGAATGCAGACGTAAGTTTAATAGCTAGTCAGACATGTCGGGCTAAGCTGATGTGTCGAGAGGGAAACAGCCCAGACTCCCATCTAAGGCCTCTAAATAAAGGCTAAGTTTTGAACGAAGTCA
>JAGWZR010000339.1 GCA_018968795.1 Planctomycetota bacterium
AGAGCAAATCGGTGCGCTTTTTATCCTACCGATGAGGAATTTGAGGGATTTCAGAATGGGTTGCCGCTGGTTTGATAATGCCAGAGAAGGGAGTTGAACCCTTACCCCCTGTGACGGGGACCAGATTTTGAGTCTGGCGTGTCTGCCAATTCCACCACTCTGGCTTTTATTTCAGGGAAGTTTTATGTCTCAGTATAATATTTTATTTAAAATAACTCAAAGAAAATTCTGTTATTTTGTTGTTGATGGTATTCCGGATTTTGAGATAGATGCTTTCATCTCGGTATCGGCCTGGATATTTTTTAGGTGATAGTAATCCATAATACCCAAATTTCCCTCACGAAATGCCTGTGCAATAGCCTTCGGTACTTCAGCTTCTGATGCGAGTATTTTAGCCATATTTTCTTCTGCAAGCGCCTTCATTTCTTGTTCGCGGGCAATTGCCATACCTTGACGTTTCTCCGCGTCCACCTGTGCTAAACGTTTGTCTGCCTCGGCCTGATCGGCTAACAATTTTGCGCCAATATTATCACCAACGACGATATCGACTATATTAATCGAAAGAATCTGAAAGGCTGTATCGGCAGTAAGCACCTTTTCTATGACGAGCTTGGATATCCAATCAACACCTTCAAGTATTTTTTTATAGGTTTCTATAGAACCGATGGTTGTAATAATGCCTTCGCCAACACGGGCAATGATGGTTTCCTCTGTTGCCCCGCCCACAAGTTTATCAATATTGGCGCGTATGGTTACACGCGCCTTTATCTTTAGTTGAATGCCATCCTTCGTGACAACGTCTAAAGTAGAACAACCTTTTGCTGGATCAGGACAATCAATCACTTTAGGATTAATACTCGTTTTCACGGCATCAAATACATCTCTTCCTGCAAGATCAATAGCGCAGGCGTGGTCATAACTGAGTTCAATATTTGCCTTACTTGCGGCAATAATGGCGCGAACTACCTTGTTAACGTTTCCACCAGCCAAGTAGTGTGCCTCCAAAGATGACGGCGCGATATCGATTCCCACCTTTTTTGCCATAATACGGTGTTCTACTATGGTTCGTACATCAATTTGCCGAAGTGACATGTTGATCATCTGTAAGAGAGATATGTGGGTGTCTGAAGCAACGGCATTGACATAGAGCCACCCATATTTAAAGACTATAAATATGAATGCGCATATAAATAAAAAGAGCAGGGCGAACAAAAATACTGAGGCGCCTTTAGATGATATTGAAATAAGTGGTAAGTATTGCATATTCTCTTCTCCTATCAAAGAAGATGTGTCTTCATTTAATGCAAAACAATATAGTAAACCGTGAACAAAAACAATATAAAAATAAGATTTTTATTCAAAATATTTGCAGACCTTTAGTCCTCTAACTTTCTCTTCAATTCGTCAAGCTTGTTAAGGGCTTCTAGCGGCGACATTGTAGATGTATCAAGTTTCTTAATTTCTTCGATTACGACATCTTGCTTTGAAGCAAAAAGTTTTAACTGTGTCAGTTGTTTTTTGTCTTGTATTGTTTTTAGCGGCGCAAATTTTGGCTTACCGTTTACATCCAATGTCTCGGCTTCAAGGTTATTTAAGATGATGCGCGCCCTCTGGACGACCTCCTTGGGTATCCCAGCAAGCCGTGCGACATGTATTCCATAGCTCTTATCAGTTCCGCCTTCTATGATTTTTCGCAAAAATATAATTTCGTCTCCCCACTCCTTGACGGCAATATTAAAAATTTTGATTCCTGGAAATAATAACGCCAGTTCGGTGAGTTCGTGATAGTGAGTTGCGAAGAGCGTTCGAGCATGAATGTGCTGGTGAATGTATTCTGTTATGGCCCAGGCAATACTTACGCCATCGAAAGTACTCGTTCCGCGCCCCACTTCATCCAATATAATCAAACTGCGTTCTGTTGCGTTATTAAGTATGTTTGCTGTTTCGTTCATTTCTACCATGAATGTGCTTTGTCCCCGCGAAAGTTCATCCGAGGCGCCCACTCGTGTGAAAATTCTGTCTACGGTTCCAATAACCGCCTCTTTTGCAGGGATAAAACTGCCCATTTGCGCCATAAGAACGAGGTGCGCCACTTGGCGAATATATGTGCTTTTCCCAGCCATATTTGGTCCGGTAATCACCATTATTTTATCATACGTTCCATCCAGATCGATATCATTGGGAACAAAACTTTCTCCCACGAGTCTCCGCTCCAGAACAGGGTGTCGCCCGTCGATTATTTTTAATTCGAAACCGTCTGTGATTTCTGGCATAACATATCGGTTTTCTAC
>JAGWZR010000340.1 GCA_018968795.1 Planctomycetota bacterium
ATCATCGCCTCCCTTCTCAAATCCCCGAAATAAAAAAGCCCGTTCCTTCGCATTAAGAAGAAACGGGCTTTTAAAATATAGACATCACGCTTCACCTCCTTTACTACGAAGAAGTTTTTCGGCAAAACATTACAGGCAGGTCTTCTGACTAGCGGATCATCCTACTGGCTGCACCTTCCCCTCACCAAAAGGCTGAGAGTGGTCTTGCAACGTTCGTCACCGATTACAGCGGCGGTACCATTCCCTTTTCTCCATTGAAAAAAATGGAGGTGGGATTCCCTTTTAGTCCCGATGAACACATCGCGACGCCTGTATGCATAATTTATTGTTTACATTAAACTACATAATCTCCTCCTCATTTAAAATATCGTCAGTTTTTATCAATTAAATCAAGAGAATTACAAATTCAACATATCATATACCATTGCCAAGTTCATATTACTGCGAACAATGCCTGTCAATTCATTGTATCTATGCTCTTTTACGCTTTTAGAATTTACATGGCATTCATTTGACGACTTTAATCCTTTTTTTAATCTTAGATAATTAATAAGCACTGTCCTGAATCCATCATTATCAAAGATACCATGGATATACGTACCCATCACATTGCCATCCGAGGAAACACAGCCATCCAATATATCTACCATTTCTCCTGCCCGCTCTGTAATCCTAGCAAATGACCTGACAGAATTATGACCGTTATACGTTGTCTCCCCCATATGAATCTCATACCCCACCATCTCACCATTCACATGAAACAAATTTTCATGTTCGAGCATGTGTGCCTTTACCTGATATGTCTGCTTTTCTCTGGCAAAGGTGGTCATGGTCTCCAATAAACCCAAACCTTGAATACTATCTTTTGTCGATTCTACATGATGGGGGTCGTTAATCTGCTTTCCAAGCATCTGGTATCCGCCACAAATACCGATGGTCATTGTTCCCTGTCTTGACAGTTCTATAATTTCTCCAAAAATGCCGCTTTCCCTTAAAAATGTTAGGTCGCCTAACGTATTTTTTGTGCCCGGGATAATGAGCAAGTCCGGTTTACCAATACTTTCGGCCTTATCTACAAATCTCGTCCTCACATCTTTTTCATATGTAAACATATTAAAATCAGTGAAATTTGATATACGGGGCAGTTTGATAATAACAATATCTACATAATTATTTTTAATGGCATTAGTTTCATTGTCACTGCTACGCTCAAGCGAAACGGAGTCTTCGTCATCTATGCCAAAGCTGTGGATATAAGGAATTACGCCCACAACAGGTTTATTTACACGGTTTTCAAGCATATCCAATCCTGGCTTTAATATACTTTTATCCCCACGAAATTTATTAAACACAATGCCTTTTATCATGTTTCTTTCGCTTGCTGTCAACAACTCTAATGTTCCAACAATCCACGCAAAGGCGCCACCCCGATCAATATCTGTTACCAGCAGCACTGGGGCAGATGCTATTTCTGCCATACCCATATTGACAATATCGCCGTCCTTTAGGTTTATCTCGGCAGGACTGCCTGCCCCTTCAATAACAATAATGTCAAATTTACTTCGTAATTTATCGTAAGCATCTTTTATAATTGAAACGAAATCAGCCTTCTTCTGATAATACTCTTTGGCTGTCATATTCCCGATGGGTTTTCCCATGATTATAACTTGAGACCCGCAATCACCGGTCGGTTTCAGGAGTATGGGGTTCATCTCCACAACGGGGGCAATGCCAGCCGCCTCTGCTTGCGCTACCTGGGCACGCCCCATTTCTTTTCCATCTTTGGTCACAAAGGAATTTAATGCCATATTCTGTGCCTTAAACGGGGCAACCCTGTAACCATCTTGTTTCAAGATACGACACAGGGCGCATACTAGAACACTCTTGCCCACATGAGAACCTGTACCCTGTATCATGATTGATTTGTTTTTCATACATTAACAGCAACCACAGATTCCGCAGACTATCCAGCTAAATAAAAAATTACCCTCGCACTTTTTTGCAGTTGGCATGATAATTTATCGCCTTCTGCCTGCCGCCAACTGCTTACTGCCGCTTAAGTGATTATATATCACATTTTTCAATGCAGTAATGAGTTTCATGTTTTCTTCTTTAGTCCTCACCGCTACTCGAAAATACTTGTCGTTAAGCCCCACAAAATTGGAGCAATCACGAATGGCAATACCATGATCCAACAACTGTTCACGTAATAGAGAAGAATTCATGCCTCCCGTATTTATTTTAACAAGAATATAATTGGCCGTAGGTTTATAAG
>JAGWZR010000341.1 GCA_018968795.1 Planctomycetota bacterium
TCTTGTATGAGAAAATTTTGCTTGTTTCCTGATGTAACCGCATTATAAGCAATCGAAATTTCTTTGCTATTATCCGCCCATCCATCGGACAAATTCAGACCCAAGGCAAACTGTGAGTTGTAAGGAAAACGACGGACAAGGACTATTTTCCCTCTGACATCCTTCATGCTGGGGATGTCTTCACTGGTATAAAAAATATTGGTATAGTTGGCCAGATAGTCATTCTAAAAGGTATCAGAAAAGAAGAGATCGTCTCCGCTTTCCTCATTCTTAAGCGACATGATAATTGTTTCTGTAGGATTGTCTCTTAAAAAACTCTGACAGGCATCTAAAATATCCTTAATATCATCCCCTTCTCTAATAATTCCATGGTATGGAATTAACTTTGCTCCCACTACTTTGGACTGATAAATAACAGGTTCTGCTTTGGCTCTCACATCCAGAAACCGTATGCCGTAGTTTAACTGTTCATCGGTTGTTGTGCTTTGAGTTTGGGCTGGAAGATAAAAAGCGGGAGATGACATACGCGCTGCAGTATCATGAGTTCCTGGTATTATTATTTCAGCAATAGATTTGGAATCACTGATTTTACTCATCCAGGATTTAGGATTAAATTTCGTCTCTACTACCGTAAATTCATGAGTAGCATTATCTTTATCCACCTGTTGGATGAGAAGATAGTTTTGGGCTTGAGGCCCATCCAGATTGTAATACCTTGGATTTTGGGCATTGTTAATTTAGTATAGCTTGTAGCCCTTGGTTCCATTTTAACATTAAAAGAGTGACGGAATATTTGAGCATCTCCTTGCTTTTACTGTATCATTTGGATTTTCTTCTCAGTCTTGCAAGGAAATGGCGAAGCAGACTGTTGTATCCCTCAATAGTAAATGTCTCGGCCTTGGATTGAACATGCAACTCTTTAGGAATAAAATTCTCATAAGGTTTCCAATAGTCGGTTGCTATCTTTTCTATCTCGGTATTTTGGACGGCATCCCACAGTTGTTTCCCGGTTTCTGTCCTGCGGTCGCCCAATATGCAATGGATGAACCTTTTGCCATGTCTATCAACAGCAACCCATATCCAGCAGTAGTTTTTTTTGAAGAGACATAGGTATGCATTTCATCCATTTCCACTATTTCTATTGCTTTGTCGGACCGAATTTCATCAGCATTTTTACCAAATGCCCTTATCCAGTTATAGACAGCAACATGACTGCACTTGAGAAATCGTCCTATAGAGCGAAAACCAAGTCCTTCAAGATAAAGTTCAAGAGCCTGTCGTTTGACTGCATAGCTTTTCTTGCCGCAATGTTGCACCGTGTGTCTATATCCGCAAGATTTACATTTATGGCGTTGGCGTCCTTTGACGATGCCATCTTTTGTGCATTCTCCGCAACCACATTTAGGACAGGTGACCATGATAAATCCTCCCGTTTTGATAATAGTGTGGTTGGGTTTTTACCATAGCTATACTAAATTAACAATGCCGGTTTTTGAAGGAATCGTATATGTAGTAAGAACCGGTTGTCAGTGGAAGGCATTACCGAAAGAGCGTTTTGGCAGTGCAAGTTCGATCCATTCATACTTCCTTCAATGGCTCCGAGAAGGCTTCTTCCTTCAGTTATGGCGTGCAGGTCTAGCAGAATATGATGAACTGGAAGGTATTGCCTGGAAGTGGCAAAGCATTGATGGAGCAATGGTAAAGGCGCCGTTGGCACAAGAAGCTGTGGGAGCAAATCCTACGGATAGGGGGAAAAAATGGAAGCAAGCGGCATGTGCTGGTGGACGAGCGTGGTATCCCGTTATCGATAGTCGTGACCGGTGCAAACAGGCATGATGTATCTCAGCTTGAAGCGGTTTTGGACGCTATTGTTATTGTTCGACCAGAGGAGACAGAACAACACCTTTGCGCGGACAAGGGTTATCATGGAGACCCAGCAAGACGAACTATGGAAGACAGAAACTATACCCCTCATGTCAAGAAAAGAGGTGAAGAAATTGAAGCAAAAAAGAGTATTCCGGGATACAAACCTCGTCGTTGGATAGTAGAGGTGGTTCATTCCTGGTTTAATCGATTCAGAAAGTTGCTGGTACGTTACGAAAAGCTAAGAGAAACCCATGAGGCATTACTACACTTGGCAGCAGCTATTATTTGTTGGAGAAAAATCGGAGTTATTTACGGATAAGTTCTTAATGGTGAAGTAGAAGTAGATGAAACATATATTGGTGGAGAAGAGGAAACTAAAGACAGAAGAGGTAGAGGTGCTGAAACTA
>JAGWZR010000342.1 GCA_018968795.1 Planctomycetota bacterium
GACCACTGCCAATAATCAAATAGTTTGTTGCCATCGCAACTCCTTAAAATTTGAAATCACTTCTTACCACCGCTTTCTCTTTATTTTGCTTCCTGCATCACCAGGTCATCAAAGTATGTGTAAGAATCCGACTTTGTCCAAAGTCCCACACTCCCACAATCGAAGGTATCGTCCGATACTTCAAATACCTTTGTGTTATCAAAGAAACATTGAATCTTGTCTGCCTTACAAACGACTTTTAACAAGTGCCATTCCTTTGGAGTTACTTTTGTATTTTTCCCTCCAATCTGTATGCGGTTTCCATTAACTACTTTATATAATCGAACATTGTTTTCCAGGGCATTGGCACGAAGTACATAGTAATTATTGTTGTCTTTATATCTGAAGACCAGCCCGCCAGCCTGGTCAACCTTTCCACCTTCTGCCCTGAATCGTGCGAATACCATGAAATCTTTGTAGGACACACCATCTAAGATAAGCAAAGGAAACCGATATTCGGTGTCATCTAATTTAGTCTGCACTACCACGTTATCCGCGGAAGGAGCGTTTTCAATTTTCTTCACTATCCAACGCCCGGATTCTCCTTTTCCTGTTAAGGCGCTTTGAAATCCCATCGGCAGCTCGCCGACTTTATTATCATCAAAATAATATTCTTTTCTTTCCCCCAGAATTTCTGAACTTGTAACCTTCTGCCCTTGCTGTGCATGAGCAGAATTAGGAATTGCAGAACTTGCCAAACAAACAATTACCGCTATAAAAAATTTCTTCACAAACACAACCTCCTTTATGTTCACTGATTGTCATTGGTAAATATACAATTGTTCATAAATTATACATAATGCTTATTGATTTCCCTCCGGAATTTTAAGAATCAGGCAATGAGATAAAAATGAACACGGCTTTTTTATCAATAAAATTCTTGATAAAGTCATACAATTTATTGATTTTAACCTTTGCTTTTGTGATATGCTTGGTACGCCTCCATCACGATTCTCCTTTTTTTTTGGCAAGAACTTCGCTGAGATAGTAATTAACCTGTTTCGTCTCTGAATTATTTAATAAGTTGGGATCGAAAGACCTCATTAATTCAATGGTTTTTGCCCATTCCACTTGTGTCTTTTTAAATGTAAAGATACGTTCAAGCGTATGACACTTATGGCACTTTTCCAAAATAATCCTCATCCCGAGTTCCACATCCATTTTTGCATCATCAATCCCCAAATTTTTTACTAGATATCCCACTGCTTGTAATACTTCCTGATCGCTCAAGATTGCCGGATCTTTCGCACGCATGCGCGACACATAATTTCGCCATCCCTCTTCCGTTTTGACGTAAGCATAAACCCTCTCCAGAGAATGGCAGGTAGAACATTTTTGCTGAACAACCTTTCGGCCGATGTTTACATTGACCTTTAAAAACCTTCCCTTTTCAGAAAGAATGATGTATTGGCTTTTGATTGCTGAAAGAATATAATATCCTCCATTTATACTAACTGCCAAATAAACAAAAATTAGAATGATCATACCATAAATCGGCAGGCGTCGATAAAAATTCTTATAGAGCCTGACTATGCATATCTTGATAATTATCATTGGGAAAATAGAAATACCAATATAGGCATGTATGGCGTCCTTTGGTGGCAAGGGAGTAGATATTCTGGAAAGCTTTTGAAGCATGACAAAAGAGATAAATAAATAGAGGATGAAAAAAATATAACCGCTTATTCGATGTGCCCATCTAAAATATTTTATATGCACAGGATTATTTCTTCCCAGCATGAGAAGAGCATGTGTCACGCCAACAATACCGATAACAAGTAAACTAAATGCTAATATAGAATTTGTGGTTGGGCTCGTGATTGGGTTCATTAAATTCTCCTTTTTTTCCCTTATAAAAGGCTATTTTTTATTGGACGCATTCCACTTTGACTGCGAGCGATATACTAGAAAGTGTCGTCTGATCATCCGTAAAAACCCGTTCCATTGTAACGGTTCAGGTCATAGACAAGGCTGGTGCGAATCGTATAGATGTCCGTCTTCAACTCAGGTGTCCACAATAGGACACGTTCTTCTTCAGCGCGGATAGGGGCCGCTTCATGGGGACCTGAATATCGCCTTGGTGTCGCTTGTTGCTGCCCAGGCTGATACTTCACGGCAGGTTTAATTCCCGCACATCCTGAGAAAAGAAGCAATGAAACTGCAACAACCATACAGCCCGCTACGTTCGCTTTTTTGTGATTATTCTATTTCGTCTTCTATCACCTCCCT
>JAGWZR010000343.1 GCA_018968795.1 Planctomycetota bacterium
AGTATATTGAAAAGTCCTGATTTCCAGGAATATAAGAAGAAAATACGGTTGTGCTACGATGGTGTAGACGATGGGACAGAGCTAGGAAGATGTCTGGATGAAGTACAAAGGTTGTATGGTGAAGCTGCCATCGAGGCGCTGCAGAGGACATATCAGCGAATAGTAGGACACACCATATCAAAAGAGTGTCCATTATATGAAACCCAATATGGGGCTGCGCATATCTATCAGCAAACTCAGGAATTGGCGGATATTCAGGGCTTCTATAAGGCATTTGGGTTGGAAATATCAGATGTAGAAAGAGAGCGCAGCGACCATGTTAGCGTTGAGATGGAGTTTATGCACTTTTTGCTGTATAAACAAGCCTATGCATTGGAAAATCACGGGGAAGAAAAGGCGCAGATATGTGTTGATGCACAAAGGAAGTTCTTGAAGGAGCATGTTGGCAAGTGGGTGCCTCTTTTTGCGATGCTTTTTGGCAAGAGGGCAGAAGATGGTTTTTATCATGCTTTATCCGTGTTAACTAAGGAATTTTTGAGACTGGAGATGTGCCTGATGGATGTTAAAACGGAGGTATTTAAGGAGTCTGATTTAAACCAGGAGGCAGTGGCAGGCGCTCCGGATGAATGTTTGTCTTGCGCTTCCGCTGACGATACCGATAATTTAGGGTAGGAGTGAGATATGAAACTCGAATTTGATCCGGGTATAATTGGAGATGTGATTTTTTTAGAACTGAAGGCGATGGATGAAAGAGGGGATTGCGCACTTACCACTGAATATCATTCTCTCACTGATCCTATCTATGAAAATTTTCCATTAGACGAAAGAGCTGCACAGTTTAAAAAAATAGATTGGGACTTTTTCAAAAAACTTGGTTTCCTTAAGTTGATAAAGAATGGATTTGATGAATTTCCTGAGCTTAAGGGAAAGGTTGTTGGTGGAATAATCGCAAAGGCTAGAGGTCCTTTTGAAGAAGGTTCTGATCTTGTTTTAAAAGTGACTGACAAAGGAAATGAGCAAAAAAGGATAATTGTAAGATTGTTACCGGATCGCTTTATGGATGCTGGATATCTGGAGAAATTGCTTAGGCATGAGTTGATGCATGCCTCAGATATGCTTAGCGAATCTTTCGGATATAAGGACGAACGTTTCGGGTGTAATCCAATGGAGGAGAGCATAATTAAAGAGAGATACAGCGCCTTTTGGGATATTTTTGTGGATAGCCGATTGATCAGGAAAGGTAAGGAGACGGTATCTGACAGGGATGGTAGATATAGAGAGTTTGAATCCCTATTTAAGAAGATTCCAGCAGAAGTAAAAATTGCTATTTTTGAAGTCCTCTGGCAGGACGAGTCCCTAACGCACGGAAAAATATTAGGCATGTCAAAAGATGTGAATAAGGTGATTAAGATTTCGGAGGGCTTACCGGCAATAAAACACATCCCCAAAGCGAAGAAAACACTATTGCCAGGCGCTCAATGCCCGCTGTGTCAATTCCGCACCTATGATTGGATAGATAATTTAAACATAGAACCACACATTGTGGAAACTATCAGGAGTGATTTTCCCAGCTGGGATCCTGAAGATGGCGCATGTGAGAGATGCATGGAAGCATATAAGGTGAGCAGCCCTGTTAGTTAATATATAATTTATAGTAAAGACTTTTATATAAACTGTTTTAAATTTAGAAAGGAGTAGGAAGTATGAAACTTACGAGGAGGACTTTCCTACAGATAGCAGGTGCAACGGGAGCGACCTTCACCATTGCTAATAAGGCAATGGCGTTTCGGTTGTTAAAACCTGCCGTAGAGGTAGGGAATCCGTTGGACGCTTATCCAGACCGTGCATGGGAAAGCGTGTATAGGGAACAATACAGGTATGACCGCACATTTACCTACTGTTGCTCTCCGAACGATACCCATGCCTGTAGGGTAAGGGCATTCGTTAGAAATGAAGTAATGATGAGGGCTGAGCAGAATTACGATCATCAAAATTATTCAGATATTTATGGGAATAAAGCCACGAGAAACTGGAATCCCAGGATGTGCCTGAAAGGTTATACCTTCCATCGCAGGGTTTATGGACCTTATAGATTGCGATACCCGCTTATAAGAAAAGGGTGGAAACAGTGGGCAGATGATGGGTTTCCAGAATTAACTCCTGAAAATAAATCGAAATATATGTTTGATGCCAGAGGGCAGGATGAACTTTTAAGGGCATCGTGGGATGAAGCATGGACTTATGCTGCAAAGGGGATTATCCATATT